>NZ_JBDUCX010000036.1:0-36023 GCF_040003245.1 Chthoniobacter sp. | reverse complement strand
AAGCTCCTCCTCGCGTGTCATCCTGAGCGAAGTCGAAGGATCCCGTCGCACTACCAGCAGTGTCGCTGGTAGTGCGACGGGGTTCTTCGACTCCGTTACACTCCGCTCAGAATGACACGCAAGGGGAGAGCTCATTTTTAGACAGACCCTGAGGTAATTAGCCGGCGGTTGCGCAGCCCATCGAAGATCACCGCGAGGAGAATGACCGCTCCCTGGATGGCTTTCTCCCAATACGCTTCCACGTGCAGGTAGGTGAGTGCGGGGTTGATGCACGCGAGCAGGAGCACCGCGACGAAAACACCCCATAGGTTGCCACGTCCACCCGACACCGCGACCCCGCCAACTACCGCCGCGGCGATGGCTTTCAACTCCAGGCCGGTGCCGGATTTGGGATCCACTTGGGGAGATTGCACGATATTCAGCAAGGCCGCCCACGCCGCCAATGCACCCATGAAAACGAAGACGGCCAGCGTGACCCATTGCGGGCGTAACCCGGCGAGCCGCGCCGCTTCGGCATTCGAGCCCACGGCATAGAGGAAGCGGCCACCGGCCAGATTGCGCGATGCCCAGGCCAATGCCGCGAGCAAGACCACCGCGCAGGCGATGAGCGTGATTTGCCCGGGCCGTTGGTTGAGGCCGAACCATTGCCACGCGTCCGGCAGATTGATGAAGGCGCCTTGCTGTTTCCAGCGCAGTCCTTCGCGCAAGATGACCATCGTGGCGAGCGTCACGACGATACTCGGCAAGCGCAGGCCGGCGACGAGCGCGCCATTGACCGCGCCAAGTGCGGCTCCGATCAGGACGGTCACGCTAAACACCGCGACCAGCGGCCAACCGGCCGCCGCCAGCGTACCGGCGCACACCCCGCAGAGCGCAAAGACCGAGCCGATGGAGATGTCGATCTGACGGGTGACCATGACCAGGGCCACGCCGCACGCGACGATGAGCGTGGGCGCCTCGCGGGCCAGTCGCGAAAGGAGTGGCTGCGGCTCATAAAACGCGGGCGCCACCACCGCGAGCACAAGCAGCAAGGCGGCCAGCACCATGGCGACGGAAAGCTCGCGCGAGTACTTTTGCATCAGGCCGCCTCCCTCTGCTTCTGGCCCAGCGCGGCGGCCATCACCTCGTGCGCATCGGCGCCGCGCGGAAACTCGGCCACGATCGTGCCGCCCCTCATCACCGCGAGGCGATCGCTCATGCCGAGCACTTCCGGCAGGTCGCTGGAGATCATCAGGACGGCCAGGCCTTCCGCCGCGAGTTGGCGGATAATCTTGTAGATCTCGCTCTTCGCCCCGACATCCACGCCTTGCGTCGGCTCGTCGAGAATCAAGACCCGCGGCTTGGTCGCCAGCCAGCGCGCAAGGGCGATCTTCTGCTGGTTGCCGCCGCTGAGGCTGCCCCCGGGGGCTTCCGGCCCGGCGGCTTTCACGCCCAGATCGCGGATGAAATCGAGTGTCAGCGTGCGCTCGGCGGCGTCGCGGAGCCAGGTGCCGGGAAAGATGCGTGAATGAATGGCCATCGTCACATTGGCCGCGATGGGCATCTCGAGAATCACGCCATGCCGGCGTCGATCCTCGGGCACGTAGGCGATCCCCTGCGCCACGGCGCTCTGCGGGTCGGCGATCTGGACAACTTGCCCGCCAAGCTTGATTTCACCGGCATCCGCAGGTGTGAGGCCGAAGAGGATTTGCGCCAGTTCCGTGCGCCCCGCGCCAACGAGTCCGGCCAATCCAAGGATTTCCCCGGCGCGCAGTTCCAGGTTGATTCCATGCACGCCATTCAGCAAGCAGCCCACGCCCTTCAGCGTGAGCACTTGCTCGCCCGGCACCGTTTCCGCCGGCGGATAGATCGTCGAGACCTCGCGCCCCACCATCATTTTGATCAGCGCGGCTTCGTCGATGTCATCGACCGGGTTCGTGCCGACGGATTGCCCGTCGCGCAGCACCGTCACCCGATCCGCCAGGGCGAAGATTTCCTCGAGCCGATGCGAAATATAGATCACGCCGACGCCATGCGAGCGCAGGTCGCGCACGACGGCGAAGAGCAGGTGCTGCTCCTTCTGCGTCAGCGAGGCGGTCGGCTCGTCCATGATCACGACTTTGGCACCGGTGCCCAACGCACAGGCGATCTCCACGAGTTGCTGCTCGGGCATGGAAAGCGCGCGCACCTCCGCCGCGGGATCGATCTCTGCACCAATGCGCTGCAACAGCTCCTTTGCCCGCGCCTGCCGTTCCGCCCAGTGGACGCGGTGGACCGGCGAGGTCTTCTCCAGCCGCAGGGCGATATTCTCCGCCACGCTCAGGTCGGGAAAGAGCGCGTGCTGTTGATAGATGCAGGCGATTCCCAGCGTCCGCGCCTTCGCCGGGGTGAGATGCGTGATCACCTGTCCCCCGATTTGGATTTCGCCATCGTCGGGCGCGTGCGCGCCGGTGATCACCTTGATCAGCGTCGACTTCCCCGCGCCGTTCTCGCCGAGCAGGGCGTGCACCTCGCCCGGCTCCAGCGTGAACGACACCCCGCGCAACGCCCGCACGGCGCCAAAGGACTTGGTGACATTGCGGAGCTGGAGGAGCGGGGCCATCGGGCGGTATCGAACGGGCGATTAATCGAAAAAGCCACTGTCGAGAATCGAAAATTCCCGGGGAATCGCTCTTTTTGCTTAGCTTGGCCCCACTTCCGACATTACAAGCGTTGCCATTCCGCCCGACCGCCCTATGCGCGTGACGCTCTTCATCCCCTGTTTTATCGATTCGCTCTACCCGAAGGTGGCGATGTCGATCGTGCAAATCCTCGAACGCCTCGGCCACGAAGTGGACTACCCCGACGGCCAGACCTGTTGCGGCCAGCCGCCTTTCAATTCCGGTTTCTGGGATGAGGCGCGCGAAGTCGCCGCGCGACAGCTCGCCGTCTTCCATGATGCCGAGGTGGTCGTTTCCGCCTCCGGTTCGTGCGGGGCTATGTTCAAGAAATTCTACCTCGAGCTTTTCCACGGCCACCCGCAGGAAGCGGCGGCGAAGGAGCTGGCCGCGAAGACCTATGAGTTTTCCGAGTTCCTCGTCGACAAGCTCGGCGTGCAAGATGTGGGCGCGCGCTTCGATGGCAAGGTGACCTTTCACGACGGCTGCCACGGCTTGCGCGAACTCGGGACCAAGGAAGCGCCGCGCACTTTGCTTCGCGCGGTGAAGGGCCTCGAACTCGTGGAAATGGGCGAGGCGGAATCGTGCTGCGGCTTCGGCGGGATGTTTGCCGTGAAGTTCCCGCAAATCTCGACCGCCATGGCGGAAGTGAAGTGCAACTCGATCGTCGAGACCGGCGTGGAATACGTGGTGAGCAACGATTCGAGCTGCCTCATGCAAATCCAGGGTTACCTCAGCCGGCACAGCCCGCGGGTGGTGAAGAGCCTGCACCTTGCCGAAGTCCTCGCCCAGCAATGATCAGCACCCAGGAACCCCAGGACCAGTTTCAGGAGGACGCGGACCGCACCACGGCGGACGAGCCGCGCCGGGCCGCAGTGCGCAAGGCGCTGGGCAATTACAAGATCGCGCGGGGCAAGACGGAGAACGCTTTCACAAGCTGGCCGCACGCCCGTGATGCGGCGGCGGCGATCAAGTACGAGGGCGTCAATCATCTCGACCGGTACCTGCGCGAGTTTGAGGAGAAATTCACCGCGCGTGGCGGGAAGGTCTACTGGGCGAGCAGCGCAGCCCAGGCCCGCGAATACATCCTGCGCCTGGCTCGCGAGCGCGACGTGAAATCGATCGTCAAATCGAAGGCGATGACCAGCGAGGAAATCCACCTCAACGACGCGCTGGAGAAGGATGGCTACCACGTAATCGAGAGCGATCTCGGCGAGTTCATCCAGCAACTCAAGCACGAGCCGCCGTATCATTTCGTCTTCCCGTGCATGCACCTGAAGCGCGACGAGATCAGCGCGCTCTTCGAACGCGAACTCGGCACGGCGAAGACCGATTCGCCCGAGGAGCTGACGATGATTGCGCGGCGTTTCCTGCGCCAGCATTACATCAACGCGGACATGGGCATCTCCGGCGGCAATTTCATCGTCGCGGAGACGGGGATGATTTCCATCACGGAAAACGAAGGCAACGCCCGCCTGACGACCGCGCTGCCGAAGATTCACGTGGCGCTGGTGGGCATCGAGAAGATCGTGCCCAAGCTGGCGGACCTCGCGCTGTTGTTGCCGATGCTCGCCACCGCCGGCACCGGCCAGCAGCTGACCTGCTACAACTCGATGTACGGCGGCCCGCGCCAACCGGGCGAGATCGATGGGCCGGAGGAGTTCCATGTGGTGTTGCTCGACAATCATCGCACCCGCCTGCTCGCGGATGCGGAGCAACGCGACGCGCTCCACTGCATCCGCTGCGGCGCCTGCCTCAACGTGTGCCCCATTTTCAAGAACATCGGCGGCCATGCCTACGGCACGACGTATCAAGGTCCGATCGGCAGCGTGATCACGCCGCACTTTCGCGGGTTGCAGGATTGGAAGCATCTCAGCGGTGCATCCTCGCTGTGCGGCGCGTGCACCGAGGCGTGCCCGGTGAAGATCGATATTCACCATCACCTGCTCCAGAACCGCCGCAATGCGGTGGCGGAGAAAAAAGTGTGGTGGGAACGGCTGATCTGGTTCGGCTTCCGGCATCTCATGAAGCGGCCGTGGGCCTACAAAATGGCCATCCGCCTCGCGCCGCTCGGGCAGATGCTGCATCCGCTGGTGCTCGGCACGGCGGCGGACCCCGTGCAGCCGTGGACGAAGACCCGCGACTTCCCGGAAGCCGCGACGCAAAGCTTTCACGATTGGTGGCAGGAGCGAAAGGCGGCGGGAAAATGAACCCCGCGAACTCGAATGCATCGCCGAAAGGCGACCGCGAGGCCATTCTCGGGCGCATCGCCGAGGCCTTGCGCGAGGAAGCGCCGCGCCATCACGAAGCGCCGGACAAGCCCGCGCCGCTCAGCGTCACCGCCCCTTTTCGCGAGTGGCTGCCGCCGGTCGGCAAAACGCGCAAAGACCAGATCGCGCTTTTCGCCCAGCAATCGGAAGCGCTCCGCACCGAGTTTCGCGAGTGCCCCTCGGAGGCCGGGGCGGCGAAACATATTGCGGCGCTGGCGGCGGAGCTTGGCTGGAAGACCATCGCCCTGCATGCCGGGGAGTTGACCGACGCCATCGCCGAGCGGCTGCCGAAAACGCTGGCCGTCCTGCGGGTCGACAGCGGTTACACAAAAGGCGCGCTCGAATCCTGCGACGCCGGCCTGACCGAGTGCGAGAGCCTCATCGCGCAAACGGGATCGGTGTGCGTCACCGCGCTTAGCTCCGGCGGGCGCGCCTTGAGCGTGCTGCCGCCGCACCACATCGTCATCGCCCAGAAGTCGCAGCTTGTAAACGACCTCTCCGGCGCATACGAACTACTCGCGCAGAAATATGAGGGCGGCTATCCGAGTTTCATTTCTTTCATCACCGGCCCCAGCCGGACCGGCGATATCGAACGCATCCTCGTCCTCGGCGCCCACGGGCCAAAGAAATTGACGGTGCTGCTGATTCCTTAATCACGTCCATGAAAAGTCTGCGCGCGAATTACCTCTGGATCCTCATTGGGTCCGCGCTGCTGGCCGCTTGCGCGACGGTTTCCGATACGACGCCGCTGCTGGTCACCGACGATTGCGGTCCGAAACCGACGAACACCGGGGAGATCGTCGCCGCGTGGTTCAATGCCCACTACCGCTACACCCCGCCCAATCCGGTCCGGCCGGAGGAATTCTCGATTACCGAGCCGAAGAAGGTGGCCATCTCCGATTTCATGATGGGGCGGAAGGTGGGCTGGCAGATCATTCTCGGCCCGGAAAACAAGATGGTGAAGAATTTCTCGGACCAGAAATATACCCGCCTGATCATCAATCGCGGGCACATCGTATCCGTGACCTCCAGCGATGAGGACTTTGCTCCCGCGGCGGTCGCGTCCGGGCGCTAGATATTCGCGTCGCGCTGGACGCTGCGCAGGTGGATCGTCTTGTTCTCCAGGTCGTGGTCGGCGCGGATGTAGCGCACGGTGCGGCTCTTCGCGCGCATAAGGATGGAGTGGGTGATCGCCTTCTTGCCGATCAAGCGCACGCCCGGCAAGAGCGGGCTGTCGCTGATCCCGGTGGCGCAGAAGATGGCGCTCTGGCCGCGGACGAGTTCGTGAATCGTGTAGACCCGCGCGAGTTCCTCTTCGGTGGTTTCCTGGAGCACGCTGGCGCGCTCTTCCGCGTCGCGCGGCCACATCCGCAGGAGCATCTCGCCGCCCAAGGCCTTGAGGGCCGCAGCGGTGAGGATGCCCTCGGGCGAACCGCCGATGCCCCAGTAGAGATCTACGCCCGAGTCAGCCAGGGAGGGCGAAACGGCCGCGGTGATGTCGCCGTCGGAGATGAGGCGCAAGGCCGCGCCGCACTTGCGCACCTGGGCGATCACGTCGGCGTGCCGCGGGCGATTGAGCGTCATGATCACCAGTTCCGGCACGCGCTTGCCGAGCGCTTCGGCCAGACGCTTCAGCGTCACCTCCAGCGGATCATCGAGGTGCAATGGCTCCATGCCCTTGGCGATGGCGCTGACGACCGCCGGCCCGTAGGCCATCTTCGTGGAATAGAAGGTCGGCAGGTTTTTCATGGCGTGCGCCTCGCCCTCGAGGCGCTCGCTGGCGGCCATCACGGAGATGGCGTTGGGGAGGCCGTTGGCGGTATTGCTCGTGCCGTCGACAGGGTCGAGGGCGATGTCGAAGCGCGGCGAACCGGTGCGCCAGGTGCCGAGCTGTTCGCCGAGAAAGATGCCAGGGGCGTTGTCCTTGATCCCCTCGCCGATGACGACTTCGCCGGCGATGTCGACGAGGTCGAATACGCCGTAGATCGCGTCGCAGGCGGCTGCGTCCGCCGCTTCCTTTTCGCCGCGACCCAACCAGTGGATAACGTTGAGCGCCGCATTTTCGGTCGCGCGCACAAACTCAAACTCGATCGTCCGCTCGGGGTCGGAAAAAGATAGGGAAGACATGGGGTGATTACGGAAGGACAACTTTGGTTGGTCAAGGAAGGGCGTGAAAAACTTCAGCGCACCTCTGTGGGATCAGGCGGGCAACTGGCCAAAGCGAGCGCGGGCCGCCGCCCAATCCACGCCGGCGCGCGGTTCGTAGTGGGTCGTAATGAAGGAATCGCGGACCACCGCCCGGGCGGCCTCCAATGTCGGCAGCAGACGCAAGGCGAGCATTTGCGAGAGCACGTTGCCCAGCGCGGTGGCTTCGACGGGGCCGGCAATTACCGTGCGTTTCGTGGCATCGGCGGCGAGTTGATTGAGCAGTTCATTCTTTGAGCCACCACCGACGATGTGCAGCACCCGCACGCGCCGTCCCGTGAGTTGCTCCATCTCATCGAGCTTCGCGGCGTAGAGCAGGGCGAGGCTGTCGAAGATGCAGCGCGCGTACTCTCCGGGGGTCTGTGGTTCGGGCTGTCCGGTCTCGCGACAATATCTTTGGATTTCCGCCGGCATGTCGGCGGGGCAATGAAAGCGCGGATCATTCGGCTGGATGAGCGAGCGCAGCGGCGGAGCCTCGGCCGCGAGGCGGGTGAGGGTGGCGTAGTCGTGCTCGTGTCCATCGCGGGCCCAGATGCGCCGGCATTCCTGCAAGAGCCAGAGACCGATGATGTTCTTCAAAAATCGGATGCTCCCGCCATAGCCGACTTCGTTGGTGAAATTCGCGGCGCGCACGGCGTCATTGATCAGCGGGGCGGGCAATTCCACGCCGATCAGCGACCACGTGCCGGAACTGAGAAAGGCCCAATCGCCGCCCTGCGCGGGGACGGCAGCGACTGCGGCCGCGGTATCGTGGGTGCAACCGGCCACCACCGGGACGGCGCCCAGGCCGGTTTCGGACATCACGTCGGGCAGCAACGGGCCGAGCACCGTGCCGGGCGGCACGATCTCCGGGAAGAGGCGGCGCGGGAATCCGAAATGAGCGATGAGCTTTTCCGACCACGCGTGGGTGCGCGGATCGTAGAGTTGCGTGGTGCTGGCGTTGGTCGCTTCGGCTACCGCGCGCCCGCAAAGCAGGTAATGGATCCAATCGGCGGTGAGCAACAGGCGCTCCGCGAAGTCGAGCAAGGCGGCGTCCTGCTTCTGGTCCGCGAGCAATTGGTAGAGCGTGTTGATCGGCATGAACTGGAGGCCGGTCTCGGCAAAGACGAGACGCTCGAACTCCGGATTGCGCACGGCGCGAAAGGCCACCTCATGACGGGCGTCGCGGTAATGACACGGGGCGCGCAAGAGCGGCTCATGGCCACGCAAGAGCGCGTAGTCGATGGCCCACGAATCGACACCCACACTGGCGATCGGCAGACCGCGCGCGGCAACGAGGCGCAGCCCGTGGAGGATGTCGCGGTAGAAACCGAGGAAGTCCCAGCGCTGCGACCCGCAGACGCGTATCGGGCCATTGGGAAAGCGGTGCACTTCCTCCAGCGTCAGCCGCTGCCCATCGAAGGTGCCGAGCATGACGCGCCCGCTTTCGGCGCCGAGATCGCAGGCGATGTGATAGCTGGGGAGACGGGACATCATGCCGGGGATAGTCGCGGGGCGGGCGCAGCGTAAAGCTGCAAATCGCCGGCGGAGACGATTCGATTTGCCAAGGGCGCGGATTCCGGTTTGCGTCCGCGCATCCACCCATGAGCAACACCGCCTACTCCCTGGCGCAGGAGGCCTATGCTGAGCAGGGCGTCGATCCCGAAGCCGCGCTGCAGACGCTGGCGCGCACGCCGCTCTCGCTGCACTGCTGGCAGGGCGATGATGTGCGCGGCTTTGAAGCGGGCGCCGGTGAACCGGGCGGCGGACTGGCAGTGACGGGCGCCTATCCCGGCCGGGCGCGGACGCCGGACGAGCTGCGTGCCGACCTTGACCAGGCCTTGGCACTGCTGCCCGGGCGACACCGCGTGAACTTGCACGCCAGCTACGCGGAACTCGGCGGCGCGAAAGTCGACCGCGATGCTTATGAGATCGCGCATTTCCGGGGGTGGGTCGAATGGGCCAAGGCGCGCGGGCTGGGGCTGGATTTCAACCCGACCTTCTTTGGGCATCTGCTCGCGCAGAGCGGGCTCACGCTCACGCATCCGGATGAGGGTGTGCGCCGCTTTTGGATCGCCCACGGCATCGCTTGCCGGCGCATCGCCGCGGAAATGGGGCGGCAACTGGGCTCGGCAACGATAACCAATGTGTGGATTCCGGACGGCTCGAAGGATCTGCCGGTGGACCGGCGCGGGCCGCGCGAACGGCTCGCCCAATCGCTCGACACGCTCTTTGCCGAAGCCATCGACCCGGCGCTGGCCATCGACGCGGTGGAGTCGAAGCTCTTCGGCCTGGGCAGCGAAGCGTATGTGGTGGGTTCGCATGAGTTCTACCTTGGTTACGCCATCACCCGGCAGAAGCATCTCTGCCTGGACGCCGGCCACTTCCATCCCACCGAGAGTATCGCCGACAAGATCTCCAGCGTGCTGCAATTCGTGCCCGGCCTGCTCTTGCACGTGAGCCGGGGGGTGCGCTGGGACAGCGACCACGTCGTCATTCAGGATGAGGCGACGCGGGCGATCTGCGAGGAACTGGTGCGCGGCGAATACCTCGGGCGCACCCGGCTCGGCCTCGACTATTTTGACGCGAGCATCAACCGGGTGGCAGCGTGGGTCATCGGCGCACGAGCGGCGTTGAAGGCGTTGCTGGCCGCCCTCCTCGAACCGGCGGTGCAGCTGCGCGAACTGGAAGCCGCGGGCGACTTCACGGCCCGGCTGGCTCTGCTGGAAGAAGCCAGGACGCTCCCGCTCGGCGCGATCTGGGATGAACATTGCCGCCGACACAATGTGCCTGGGCGCATGGGATGGTTGCGGGAAGTTCAACGCTACGAACGCGAGGTCCTGACCCGCCGGAACTGACGAAAGATCAGCAAAAGTCCCGACGACAATAATGATCCGGGCGAATTGCGAAAATGAGAATCGCGACCTTGGCCTGACCGGGCACACCGCAAGCGCCATTTCCCCTTTGAAGGCAGCGAATTACACCTGCGCACAGAGGGGCGGATACGCTCTACCACGCAAAAGAAGAGCGACCCGCGGATCTACGTAATGAGCGCTTCTGCAATATAATTTCAATAGAAACCATAGGTTAGGCATGGCCGCTGCTAAAGGGTATATCCATGATCTCACTCACCAGCCTGCCAGCCGATGCCGAACCCGAGACCGATGATGATCTCACCGGCGCGGTAGCGGCCAATCCCTCCTGCTACTCCGTGACCATCTTCACCCAGCGGTGGAAAGAAGTCCGCGGATTTTATGTGGATATCCTCAACGCCCGCGTCTTGAGCGAGCGCACCGATCGCTACTGCGAGATGGATCTCGGCGGCATCCCGCTCACGATCCGCCAGTGCGAACATGGTGAAATGGTCAGCTACTTCCACCTCTACGTCTCGATGAAGAATCGCGACTGCGTGCTCGGCGAACTGCGCCGCCGCGGCATCATCGTCACCACCGTCGGGCCCTACACGAATTTCCGCGACCCGGAAGGCCGCGTCATCAAGTTGTCCGAAGAAAAGATGATCGTCTCCTGATGGTCGAAACTGCGGTGGAGCGATCGAGGCGCTCCCGCAGTGCAAAGTGGGCCTGCCTTATCGCGTGATGCGCTCCGCTCCCGCGTAAACATTCATGGAGCGCCCCCGCAAAAACCCCACGAGGGTCTGTTCCGCTTCGCGGGCAAATTCCACCGCCAGGCTCGATGGTGCGGAGATCGCGGCCACGACCGCAATGCCGCCCGCGTGCGCCTTCTGCATCATCTCAAAGGAAGCGCGGCCGCTCAAAAGTGCGATATGCCCGTGGAGCGGAGTGCGCTTTTCCAGCAAGGCCCAGCCGAGGAGCTTGTCGAGGGCATTGTGGCGGCCGACATCCTCGCGCAGCGCGAGCAACTTGCCGGCGGCATCGAAGAGCGCGCAGGCGTGCAGGCCGCCGGTGCTCTTGAAGGTGTCCTGCTTGCGGGCGAGGCGTTGCGGCAGCGCCAGCAGCGTGCGGGCCTTCACGCGCATGGCATCGTGCAATGGCTTGCGCCGTTTCATCACCGCATCGATCGAGGCCTTGCTGCAAATCCCGCAACTCGAAGAGGTGAACACGTGCCGGGTCAACTTCTCAAAATCGAAAGAATCCGGATGCGTGAGAGCGACATCCACGGCATTCCCCTCCCCGGCGGTCCCGGGATCAATACAACTGGTGATGTCAAAAAGGTCCTTCGTGGATTTGATCACCCCTTCGGTGAGCAGAAAGCCGGCGGCCAATTCCCGGTCGTGTCCCGGCGTCCGCATGACGACGGAGATGGGGCGTCCCTCGACGCGGATTTCCAGCGGTTCTTCCGCGGCGAGCACATCGTCCGCCTCGCCGATCGAGCGGCCTTCGGCATAGCGGATGAGGCGGATCTCGCGAGCCTCGTCGCTGCCGCTGGAATCGGCGGAACCTTTCATCACAGCACCTCGATACGGACGCGGGCGTTGTAGTCGGGCACGCCGCCTCCCTTATCGACTACGCCACGGCGGATGATGGTGTTTCCTTCCGGCCACATGATCTGGAGATTGCGCGGGGCGAGATCGGCGAGAAAGACGCGCCCCTCGTAGCGCCCGAGATCGCTGACCAGCGCGATGCGATCGCCGGCCTTGAGATGCAGCGGGCCGGCATCTTCGCCCGACATGAAGACAGCGTCGCGACCGGCCCCGGTGAGCGGGTCGATCTCGGCGTAAATGAGGGTGTTGAACTGCTTGCCGCGCCGCGTGCTGACGAAAAAGTAGCCGTCCTCCAAGGGCACAGGCAGGGCGACCGCACGCAAGCGGGCCTTGCCATCCACCGTGGGGAAAACGCCGCCCGCGCAGAGGTGCGGGCCACCATATTGAAAGGCGTCGCCGATCTTCCGCAGATGCTGGACGCCCTCGTAAGCCGGCACGACCCGGGCGATTTCCTCGCGCATCTTCCAGCCGTCTTCGCAACCGAGCTGCGAGGCGCGCTCCGGATGCACGCGAGCGGCGAGATCGCGCAGGATCTTCCACTCGGCCCGCGCTTCGCCGACCTGCCGGGGCAGTTCCGGGGAAAACATGACGCGCCGTTCGGTGCTGGTCTCGGTGCCGCCGTCATCCTGTTCGTAACGCGTCTTGGCGGGCAGCAGCAGCACGTCGCCCTCGGGCTCGATGAACATTTGATCGGTGAGGATGATGTCCTGGTGCACGCGCAGCGGGACTTTGGCCATCGCCGCCGCAACATAAGCCGGCTCGGGCAGGGTGCGCAGAAAATTGCCGCCCAGGCAGTAGAAGACGTCCAGTTCGCCCCGAGCGCAGCCCTCGACCATCTCGACCGCGGTGAGTCCCGGCCAATCCGGCACGGGGAAGCCATACTCCCCGCTCAACGCCCGGGCATTTTCCGGTGTCACGGGTTTCGTCCCCGGGAAGGCGGTCGAATACGCGCCCATCTCCGCGCCGCCTTGCACGGAGCTGTGCCCGCGGATGGGCATGACGCCGCAGCCATCGCGGCCGACCCAGTTTTGCGTGAGGGCGAGATTGAGCACCATCTGCACGCCGTCCGCGCCGTGCGGATGTTGCGTGATGCCCATGCTCCAGACGAGCACACCCTTCTTCGCCCGATGCAGCAACTCGGCGAAGTCGCGCATCGTGGCCCGCGACAGGCCGCTGGCTTTTTCGAGGTCCGGCCATTCGAGCGCGGCGGCGCGCTCCTGCAATTCCGGCCAGCCGGCACACTTCGCCTCGATGAAACTGCGGTCCACCCAGCCCTCCTCGAAGAGCACCTTCAAGACGCCGTAGAGGAAAGCGATGTCGCCGCCCTGGGTGACCGGATACCAATAGTCGGCGATGTCGGTGCCGAAAACGGCGGAGTCGAGATTGCTCGGCACCCAATAGCGTTTCATGCCCGGCTCGAGCAGCGGATTGACGAGCACCACTTTCAGGCCGCGCTTCTTCGCCTCGTGCAGATACTTGGTGGAGACGGGCTGATCGTTGGCCGGGTTCGAGCCGAAAAAGACGACGACATCCGCCTCGTACCAGTCGCGGTAGCTGCAGGTGGTCGCGGTGACGCCGAGCGTGGCTTTCATCGCCGCGCCGCTCGGGCTGTGGCAGAGGCGCGCGGCGTTGTCGATGTGGTTGGTGCCGATGAAGCGCGCGGCCTTTTGGGCCATGTAATAGACCTCGTTGGTGACGCCCCGGGACGTGACGAAGAAGGCGACGCGATGCGGGTCGCTGGCGCGGATCTTTTCCGCCGTGAGGTCGAGCGCGGTGTCCCAGGTGATCCGTTGGAAGCCTTTGTCGCCGCGGCGCCGGAGCATCGGGTAGGCGAGGCGGCCGAGCTTGCGAAGTTGCTGGTTGTCGAGCTGCGCCATGGCGGCGGCATCCGCGAGTAGGCGGTGGTCGAGCTCCGGCATGGTGTTGAGGCGCAGGAGATTGAGGCGTGTCATGCACAGGTGCGGGCCTTTCACCGTCCAGTCGTGCAGCCCCGCGACGCCGAGGGCGCAGCCATCGCACACGCCTTTGCTGATGACTTTCCACGCGTAGCCGAGATTGTCGCGATTCTCCCAGACGATCTTCGTCATGTCGCGGAAGTGGGTGGGCTTGACCTGGCCGAGGCCAAAGGGGGCCCAAGCCTGCCAGGGCCGGCGATGGGAGACGGCGTGGGAGGACATGCGGGCAGTCAAGCGAGGGCGGCGGACGGCGTCGAGCAGCGGCGTGTTCCGCGATTACGTAAACGGGTGTCTGTGCAGGCGTTCATCATCTGTCACGGATCGCGGCGGTCGGAAAAATTTGGGGCACGATTAGGCACGATCCGGCACGACCGGGCTGGATTTACAGAGGTGGATGAGGCTACGAAGGTCGCGACGGACGTCGGACATGGACTCGTGTTCGCATCGAGTCGGATTTGGTCGGAACTAGTCGGAACTACTCTGGCAGGGGCATACTCGGAGGTATGTAAATACCCGGCCCCCCTGCTCCGCCGTCGGAACAGGCCGTCTCGTGTAGATAATAAGTCCAATTCGTCTGGGATCATCGAATCAATGTCTCGTCCAACCACGCTCTCTTTCCGCGAAGACCACCTCTCCATCTTTGCCGCAGCATGCTAGCCGCTAAGGGAGCAAAAGTCAAGCAAAATCGCACTCCCTATTGCGATACTGACCCAGCCGCACGCCCTGCCTATTTCTTGCTCCTGGTGAGCTTGGCGAAGCCGGCCTCGTCCGCGGCTAATTGCTCGAGGAGCGGGTTCGAAGCCTTCACGCGCACCACTTCCTCGCCGACCTTGACGCGAAGGATCCACCCATCGGCCTTGTCGCCGGAGCTGTAGTTGTAGCCCCAGTAATAGTAATCGCGAACGGTGTGGTTGGAGAGTTCCTTGGAATCGATGGCGACCTTTTCCGAAGCGCCCGGGGACACCGTCATTTTCTTGCTCCCTTTGTCGTAGAGGAACCGGCCCGACCCGCTGGCCGGTTTGCCAAAGAAATACCACTCGAGCTCAAACTCGCCCGGGAGCGCGGACATGTTGCGCACGGTGATGGCCAGTTCCCGCGAGCTGGTCTTGGTCTGGCTGTAGTTGCCGGAAATGTCGCGCCAATGGTTGACCGTTTTCGAGCTGCCGGTGGATTCCACGGCGTCGAGATACACGCTCTTGCTCGTCGCGGGGGCCTGGCCCTGTGCCGTAAGGGTCGCCACGAGAAACAGTACCGAAAGGAGTCCAAACCTGTTCATGCGGGATTCCCTGCCGGAAACTACGCACTTTGGAAAGCCAAATCATGCCCGCTCTCTGAGGCGATTGACACTCGGAAAGGAGGCCTCCAGCATCGGCCCATGACTCCCCCCACGGAAACGGCTGGCCCGCCGAACGGGTTCAAGGACCGGAAAACCGGGCTCGTCGTCTTTGGTGTCCTCACGGCCCTGCTGGGCGGGCTGTGCGCGCTCCTCGTGCCACTGATGTATTTCGGCCAGGCGATGGCGCCGCAAGGCACCCCTCAGCAGAATACGCAAATGCTTCTCCCTGCAGCATTGATGTATGCCGCTTTGGCCGCGGTGCTTGTTTGGCTGGGGATCGGCTCGATGATGGCTCGCCGTTGGGCGCGGGCCTTACTGCTAATCTTCTCGTGGAGTTGGTTGATCATGGGCGTGATCTCGCTCGGCTTCCTGGCGTTCATCCTGCCGCAAGCCATGGCGATGGCGCAGCCTCACCCCGCGGGCCAACCGGAGGCTACATCCGTGGCGACATGGGTGCCCTTGGTGATCATCTTCATCATGATAACCGTCATCTATGTAATCATGCCGGGTGCGTGGGTGCTCTTTTACCGCAGCAAGCATGTGAAGGCGACGTGTGAGGCTTACGACCCGGTGGAGCGATGGACCGATCGCAGTCCGCTGCCGGTGATTGCGATTAGCATCTGGCTGGCGTTTTCGGCGCCGATGATGCTGTTCGTGGCGGTGGCCTATCATGGGGCCATCCCGGTTTTCGGAATGTTTGTCACGGGCCCGGTGGGATCAGGGCTGTACGTTTTGCTGGCGCTCGTCTTTGGGTATTGCGCCCGGGCGCTCTACAAGTTGGAGACGCGAGGCTGGTGGATCGTCCTGATCGCCATGGGCATCTTCACTCTATCGGCCTTCACGACCTATCTCCGGCATGACGTGAGTGAATTGTACGCGCTGGCGGGTTATTCGGAACAGCAGGTCGCCATGATGCAAAAGATGACCTTCCTGAAGGGGCAGACCATGGCGTGGTTCACCCTGGCCGCGTCGCTGCCGTTCCTCGGCTATCTGATTTATCTGCGGCGCTATTTTCCGCGTCCGGCAGTGAGCTAGCGGAAGATCTTCAGCACCGCCGGGACGTCGCTGAGATCGGTGAAAAGAAAATCCGGGGACAGGCCGCCGAGTTCCCCGACGGTGAACTTGCCGGTGGCAATCGCGACCGCCTTGGCGCCGATGGCGCGGGCACAGGAGATATCGTGCGGGGTGTCGCCGAGGACGTAGATGCGGGCGGGTGGAAATTCCACGCCGTGTTTTTCCAATGCGCGCTGGCGGGCGAAATGACCGAGCTGGTTGCGGTCGTGATGATCGTCCGCGTAGGCGCCGAACTCGAAATAGTGCCACACGCCGTAGTGGGTGAGCTTGATCTCCGCGCCGCGCGCAAGGTTGCCGGTGAGGAGGGCGAGGACGATATCGGTGCGGGGTTTCAGGGCCTCGAGCAGCGGGAGGATGCCGGGGAGCAGGGTACCGGGAGAGGATGGCAATTCCTCGGCGAGGAAGTGCAGGTAACCGTCGAAAAAGGCGGTGAGGTTTTCGGGTGTCTCGGGCAGGCCGTGATAAGCGAGCATCTGGCGGGCGATGCCGGAGTCGGTGCGACCGGCGATCTCGATTCTGCCCAGGTCATCCTCGATGCCAAAGCGGTCGCGAAAGCCGCGGCGCAAAGCGCGCTCGCCCGCGCCACCGGAGGTGAGGAGGGTGCCGTCGATGTCGAAGAGGAGGAGTTTCTTTTCCAAGGGGGCAGGATGGGCGGGGGGAGTGGGGGAAGGCAAGGCTGGGGGTGGAGCGGAGCCAACATCCAACATCCAACATCCAACATCCAACATCCAACGCCGAACGCCGAACGCCGGGCAGCAGGGCACAGGCCGTGCTAAAGGACAGGGGCTCATGAAACCCCGTACCGTCGTGCTGCTGCTCGCGGTCGCTGCGCTGGCTGCCAAGATTTATTGCGCGGCTACCACGATCGGCAGCTCGGACGTCGTCTTTTTCTATCAGTTCGCCGGGACCATCCATAAGGAGGGGTTGCTGGCGATGTACAAGGCGACGCCTTTCTTCAACCATACGCCGCTGGTTGGCTGGTTTTCGGAGCTGTGCTACTCGCTCTCCGGGGCGGCGGACAATGAGGCGGATGCCAAGCCGTTCTTCGTTTTCTATCTGCGGCTGCCGGCGATCTTCGCGGACTTCTTCGGGGTGATCGCGCTGTTGTGGTTCCAGGAGAAGACCGGGCGTCCGTTGTGGTGGGCTCTGGGCATCTATGCGGCGAGTCCGGTGGCTTTCATGGTCTCCGGATATCACGGCAATGTGGATTCGGTGATGGCGCTCGGGGTCCTGCTCGCAGGGATCGCCTGTGCGATGAACCGGCCCGCGCTCTGCGGGCTGTGCCTGGGCCTGGCGTGCAATATCAAGATCATCCCGCTGATCCTCGCGCCGGCGTTTTTCTTCGTGTGCTGGCAGCGGCGAGAGGCGCTGCGCTTCGCAATTCCCGCGGCGCTGACGGTGCTGGTGGGATGGTCGTATCCGCTTCTCGCCATCCCGACGATTTTCCTCAAGGACGTGCTCGGCTACGGCAGCATCTGGGGCGTGTGGGGGATCACCTACGGATTGCGACTCACCGGCCTGCCGGCGTTGCGCAATATCGCTTTCGCGGAGACGACGCCCGCGCAGGCGGCGATCATCACCGGCTTGAAGTTGCTCATCGTGGTGCTGGCGCTGGCCATCGCGTGGCGGCGGCGGAAGGCGGAACCGCTGGAGATCTTCCAGACGCTCGCCTTGATCTGGGCGGTGTTCTTTGTCTTCGCGCCGGGATTCGGGGCGCAATATCTCGCGTGGATCATGCCCTGCTTTCTGGTGGCGAATGAGCGCTGGTACGCGTGGCTGACGGCGGCGAGCAGCGTGGGGTTGTTCGTTTTCTACAACGCGATTTCGGGCGGGAAGATGCCGTGGCGGCAGGGTTTCACCGTGCATTCCATCGCGGGGCAATGGACCTGGGCGCTGGTGTTGCCTTGGCTGGTGCTGGCAGCGTTTCTCGCGTGGCACGCGCGGCCGGTGGGCACCAGGGCGGAAGTCGAGTTGGGGGCGCAGGCGGTTTAGCGACTCGGAGCGCGGAATAGTGAATCGCGGAGACGCGGAGGCGCGGAGAGAAGAACCGGAGATTGCGATCTGCCGTCCTCTGCGCCTCCGCGCCTCCGCGGTTTTTAAATCACCGCCCTCACTTCCTCCGTTCGCGTGGCGTGGGTGGCGTCGTCGACTACCGGAATCAGCGAAGTCCCGGCGGGCAGATCGGGCAATTCGATCCAGGAGCGGCAGCCGCCGTATTTCGGGGCGTCGGGGAAAATGAGCGACTGGCTGAGGCGGGAGATGCGCACGAAAGCGAGGCTCACGCCGGGTGCATCGTCCTGGCGGTAGCGCTTTTCGATTTCGGCTTCGGTCCACAGATGGAAGGGGGCGAGGGCTTTGACCTTCTCCCAGTCGGTGATGTCGCGCGTCCACTCGACGTGGGCGGCGTAGCTCACGGCGTGCTGGCCATCTTCCCGCGCCGCGGGCAATGGCGTGGTGGGCGGCAGCTTGAGCTTGGCGACTTGCTCGTGGAAGAGCGTGGGGAAAAGGAGGAAGTCGGGGTGCTTGAAACGAAAGCCGTCGCGGCCCTCGGCGATGCCGCCTTTGCGGATGATGATGCTCTGGGCGCCGTGGCCGAGAGCTTCACAGATGAGGGTCCATTCTTTAAACGCAAACATGGGAAATAGAGGAGGTGCAGACCATGAACGACGTTGAGATTTCGCGCCATTTTTCTTTCGCCCGCGAAAATCCCACCGCATCCTTTCGCCCATGGCCTACAACATCGATCTCCATTGCCATTCGTGGTACTCGGGCGACGGCGTGAGCAGTCCCGAGGCGTTGATCGCTTCCGCACGGAAGAAGGGGCTGCATGGTTTTGCGCTGACGGACCACAATACTTCGGATGGCTGCCGCTACCTGCTGGACAAGGGGCTGGTGCGGGAGGACGGGCTGCCGGTGGACAATTTTCTAATCATTCCCGGGGTCGAGGTGACGACGGCGGAAGGGCACCTGCTGTGCCTGGGGGTGATCCTGCCCTACCTGAAGGGCACGCCGGCGGCGGAGGTCTGCAAGATCGTGCACGGCATGGGTGGGCTGGCGATTCCGCCGCATCCGTACGACATGTTTCGCGCGGGCATCCGGCAATCGGTGCTCGATGTGCTGGAGATCGACGGGCTGGAAGTCTTCAACGCGGCGACGACGCTGAAGCGGTACAACGCCCAGGCGTTCGAATACGCGACGATGAAGAAGCTACCGATGACGGCGGGCAGCGATGCGCATCACGAATCGGCGATCGGTACGGCTTACACGATCCTGCACACGGACGATTTTTCGGTGAAGGGCATCCTCGGGCAGATCAGCAAAGGGACGGAGCTGAACCAGCGCTATCTGTCGCCGAAGGATGCGTTGCGGAAGACGTGGAACAACTGGCTGCGGCTGCGGCGGAAGCGTGTGCACAAGCCGCCGGCGAAGCGCGGCAACGGCTAAGGGAACCGCAGAGGGCGCGGAGGCGCAGAGGACGAAGAAACAATCAGACAGGGGGACAATGGGACAATCGGAGAGCGCTCTGTCTCCCACTCTCATTGTCTTCCTAGCGCGGCGCGGGGACTGGCGTGGCGGCCGGAGGCGTTTCGGCGGCTTCGGGCGTGGGGCAGTGGACGATGTAGGGCTGCTCGGGGATGTCGGGGCCGCTGATCATCCGGGGCGGAGTGCCGACGATGACGGGGAACACCCAGTGCTCGTGTCCGTCGCGCGCGGCGGGCGGGAGGGCGAAGTGGAAGCCGTATTTCCCGGTGCCGTAGCCGCGATCGAGGAGATCGTCGCGCATTTCGTTGGCCACCACGCGGCCGATGATGTGGCCGTCCATGGAGATGTCCAGGGTGGCGGGGGTGTTTGGCGTCTGGCGATTCCAGATGTAACCGGAGATCTCCTGGCAGGTGAGCTTTTCCACGACTTCTTCGCGCGGGGGCAGCGGCTTGGGCACGAGCCGCCCGGAGAAGAGCAGGAGGCCGAGGGCGATGGAGTGGAAGGTGAGGAGGATGTTCACCACCTGCCAGCCGCGGCCGCCGGTGAGGTAGTTGCGGGTCTTGTTCCAGCGGGCAAACCAATCGTAGCCGGAGAGCAAGGTGGCGTGGTAGACGCCGTAAAGGAGGTAATACCAATCGGTGCCGTGCCACAGGCCCATGAGGCCGAAGGTGAGGAAGAGGCCGACGTAGGAAGCCGTGTGCTTGTTCTTGAACCACTTGCCTTTCGCCGCCGCGAGGAGGAAGCGCATGTAGATGTGATCGCGGAACCAAAAGGAAAGCGAGATGTGCCAGCGGTTCCAGAAGTCGCGAATGTTTGGCGCGAGGAAAGGCTTGTTGAAATTCTCCGGCGAGTGGATGCCGAGGAGGTAGCTGATGGAAATGGCGAAGGCGCTATAGCCCGCAAAATCGAAGAACAGATAGAAGGTGTAGGCGTACATGTAGCCCACGATGTGGGCCGCGCCGCCGGTGCTGAAGCGGTCGACGAAGTACTTCTCGATGAGGGCGGCGATGATGAACTTGTAGAGGAAGCCGCGGAAGAGGCGCTGGACGGCGGTATCGAGGTCGTTGAGGAATTCGTCGCGGTTGCGGCGGCGCTGCCAGTCCTGCGAGAAGCGGCGGAAGCGGTCGATGGGCCCCGAGGAAACGGTGGGGAAGAAAAAGAGGAAGGCGAAGTAGGTGACGGGGGGCACTTCCTTGACCACGCGGTCGCGGATGCTGAAGACGACATCGAGCGCGCGGAAGGTGACGTAGGAGATGCCGAAGAAGCCGAAGGCGGTCTGCGGCGCGATCTGCGGCAAGTACTTCGCGACGGCGAGCGGAAGGATGGCGAGGATGAGCGCGCCCGAAAAGGCGCCGCGCGGTTTCCAGCGCAGGAAAGCCGCGGCCAGCGCCCATTGCCACGCGGCGTAGCCGAGCACGATCCAGATTTCCCGGACGAAGTAGCCGGGGCGCACCTCGAGATATTCGCTAAACTGCAGGCCGACAAAGGCCAGCGTGGCGACGATGGTGAAGCGCGCGTTGCAACGACCGAACAGGCCGAGGAGGATCGCCGGGATGGCGACGTAGAGCAGCAGCCCGAAAAATGTGAAGTCCGCGAAGGGCTTCACTTGAGCAATTCCGCGAGCTTGCGGCGATCAGCCTTGCCGTTGGCCGTCATGGGGAAGGCCTCGAGGAACCAGAACTTCCGCGGCACCATGTAGGCGGGCAGGCGTTCGGCGAGCTGCTTCTTGAACTGGAGAGAGATTTCAAAATCGGAACCGGCCCCGCGCTCGCGCAAGACGACGAAGCCGGCCAGCGAATCGGGCTTGCCGTTCTTCTCGACGACGAGCACGACGGCGTCGGAAATCTGCGGGAGGTTGCGGAGATGCGACTCAATGTCGCCGATCTCGATGCGATAGCCGTGCAACTTGATCTGGCCATCCATGCGGCCCTCGAAAAAGACGAGCCCGCCGCGCATGCGGCCCCAGTCGCCGGTGCGATAAGCGCGGGTGCCGTCGGTGGCGAAGAAGGCTTTTTCCGTGAGATCGGCGCGACCGAGGTAGCCGGGGCTGACGTTCGGGCCGATGATGACGATCTCACCGCGTTCACCCTCGGGCACGGAGGCGCGCTTTTCGTCCATGATGACGATGCGCGTGCCGGGCATCTCGTAACCAACGGGCAGCGGCGCGTGTTCGGCAATCACCTTGCGATCGACGCGCATCGAGGTGGTGGCGACGGTCGCCTCGGTGGGGCCGTAGGTGTTCCAGACTTCGGCGTCGGGGAAGCGGTCGAGGAGTTGGGCGGCCGTTTCGTTGGCGAGCGTTTCGCCGCAGAACCAGAAGCGGCGAATCTGCGGGAGCATCGCGGGGCCGAAGGTTTTTTCCACGAGACACATCTGCGCGAAAGACGGCGTCGAAACCCAGGTGGTGATGCTGGAATTCGTGAATGCCTGGTAAAGCACCTTGGGATTGGCGATGGCTTCCTTGGTGATGCTGAAGAGCGTGCCGCCGCTGGCCAGGCTGGAGTAAAGATCCATGACCGAGAGGTCGAAGGAGAATGGCGCCTGATTGAGGAAGGTCTCATCCAGCTCGGGGAACTTCTGCTCGCCGAGCGTCCAGATCACGAACGTCGTGAGGCAGTTCAGCGTGATGACCACGCCCTTCGGTTCGCCGGTGCTGCCGGAGGTGAAGATGATGTAGTAGGGATCCTCGCCGGTGACGGGCTTCGGCTTGGCCGTGGCGCGGGGAGCGGCCAGGGCTTCGCGCACCGCGGCAGGCGTGAGGGTGAGAGCGGCGCCCGCGTTTTGCACGATGCGCTCAGCGCGTTGCGGGGGAATGGAAAGATCGATGGGGACGTAGGGCCGCCCGCTCTTCACCGCGCCGAGGAAGGCAACGAGCATCTCGTTTTCCTTGTGGCCGATGACGGCGATGGGCGCGCGATTGTCGCCCAGCTTCTCCGAGAGCCAGGAGGCGAGCGCGTCGGACTGCGCGCGCAACTCGCCATAGGTCAGCGTGCGGCCTTCGCTGATGTGCGCGGGGCGGTCGGGAGCGACGGTTCCCCAGTGATCGATTCTCGCGAGCAGGTCCACGGCTTAGAAACCCTGGTAAACGAAAGGCGGCGTGGAGAAATCCCCGCGTCCGTAGAGATAGATCAGCGCGGCGATGATGCCGAGATAGTAGAGCACCAGCAGCGTCTGGCGGATGGCCGGACGTTGAAAGAAGTGCGGCACCTCCATGGCCTCAACTCGCGATCCGGGTTTCCAGGTCGGCGATGATGAGGCGGGGCGTCGCCCACTTTTCACGCTCGAAATCCGCCGGGGCAATATCGACGCCGAACTCCGCGGAGATGGCGACCATCAGCTCGACGGTTTTCATGGAGTCGAGCACTTGAGAATCGTAGAGCGGCAGGTCGAGGTTGCGCTCAACCTCGTCGGTCTCGGCGACGTTTTTCAGGACTTCGAGCAAGCGGGTGGAAGTGGACATGGGAGGAGTTGGGAATAAGGGAGCGAGAGGCAATATCGCCCGGGAACTCTGAAGGAATATAGGTCCAGCGGGCGGGCTTTCGAGCAATTTCGCGGGCAGATGGCCGGCGTTCAGTCCTCGCGCTCGTGATAGAAATCATCGAGCGCCTTGTTGTAATAGAGCCAGCCCTGGGGGCTAAGATGGTCGAGGAAATCGACGAGGAAAGAGGGGTCTTGCTGGTGCTCGCGGAAGTCGAGCAGGGCGACGTCGTAGCGGGCGGCGGTTTCATCCAGGCGGCGCAAATAAGCGGTCCGCGCCTCGGGCGAAACGCCGTAGACTTCGAGCCGGATATCTTCCACGGGCATGCTGAGGAGCAGCGGCTGGGCGCCGAGCTCGCCAAAGGTGCGCAGGAGCAATTCGAGGTCGGTCCATTCCTTGGCGTTCTTGACCATCTTGACGAAGTTCTGCGTCTGCATGGCAGTCGTGAGGTGAGCGGACGCGTACTTCTGGCGCTTGCGGGTGACTTCGTTGCGCTTGGCCTGGAGGGCGGATTTGTTCACCGCGAATTGGGCGGCGCGTTTCACGAGCGTGTTCCAATTGAGCGCGTGCAAGCCGCGCGGCGCCGACCCGTCCAGCGCGTTCAGCTTCGCGTCTTCGTCGAGGATATGCAGCGTGGCTTCGAAATGATCCTGCGCGCGGCCGATGGCATTTTGCAATTGCCCCAGTGGCCAGATGGCGGCGTAGAGACTGCGATCCAGCGGGCTATTGCCGGCGAGCCGCCGGAGGGTGAACTCGAGCAACCACTGGTTATCGAGCGTCTTCGGATAATCGAGCATGCGGCGGGCGATGTCACGTTTGAGCCCGCGGCTCAGGTCGCTGCTAAAGGCGAGTTCAAATGCCTGGAGATGCGAGAAATTGCCCTCGTACCATTTTGGGTCGAAGGCCTCGGTGAAAAACCAGCCCGGCGACATGGAAAACGCGACCTTCTTGCCTGCGATGCCCTTGCCGACCGCGGCGACTTTCTGGAGCACGGCGAGCGACGTCGTGCCCGGCTGGCCCACCGGGAAAACGCGGAAGCCCGTGGGGTAATCCTGAAAAAACTGGGCGGCATTGTTCGGCATTTCCTTGGCCAGTTCCGAGCTGCCGTAAAGCACGAGCAAATCGGGCTGGGCGAAGGCCCTCTTTTGGAGGACGACGCCGTGCAGCTTCACCTCAGACAAGTCCGGGGCGAGCGCGTGGACGTAACGCTGCTCGATGCTGTTGCAATAAAGCAAACCCGACACCAGCGCAACGAGGCCGATGGCCATCGCGGTGGCGCAAGCGGTCAAGTGGTTTCTCTGGGAGGGGGATCCAGTTTTCACGGGCCTGCTATTATGAGCCGGATAGTCGGGAACTCAAGGCAAATGAATGGTTCGCGGGCGATGAGGGCTGGGAAACCTGATTTCCAGAGGCTTGGGCGGCGACGGGCCTATTGAGGCCTGTTTAACGGTCCGCCAGCGTGAGCTTTAGCGTGGGCGGCGCAAGCGTGGGGTGGTGGTTGCCGGCGAAGCCGTGGACGGCGGCGTTGTTTCCCGGCTCGGAGGTTTCGCGGACGACGATGAGGGTCGCACGGCGATTGGCGTCGGCGTTGAGAAATCCCGCAAGTGCCTGACCTTCAACGGCGAAGGTGCCGCTGACTACTCCGCGCGGCGTGGTGAATGTGCCGAGCTTGACCGCCCGGCCGGGATCCACCGTGCCGGCATCCGGCGAAAAGGCGGGCGCGTTTTCCCAGGAGAGCGTCTCGGCGGACCAATCGTCCTGTGCATCGTCCGTGAGGCCGTAGACGGCAAACGTGCATTCGCCGGTGAGCGAGGCGTAACCGAAGCCGGTGGATTCGAAGTTGAGGGTCAGCGAGGCTTCGGCCACGTGTCGTTCGCGCAAGGGGGTGAGATCGAAGCGGAGATAGGCTTTGCGACGGTAGCCTTTGGTGGGTGCGTTCTTCACGAGCAACAGGGTGTCGGAGAAATGGATCGGGCTATTTGGCGAAACGACGTAGGCGGCGTCACCCGCGCCGCCGGCGGTGGTGAGGGTGAGCGTGGTGGGATGCGGCACGCTGTTGGGACGGACGAAGGCGTAGCGGTCCGGTTCACCCTCTCCGCCATGCGTTTGCGTGAAGCGATCGGGGGTGATGGCCGCCGATTCATGCGTCTGGAGGCGGCGGGTTTCGCCGCTGCGGTCGTGGCGCAATTCCACCTCCCCTTTCAAGACCTGCACCTGGCCGCGGCCACCGGGATCGGCGCTGATGCCGAAATCCGTGCCGTGATCGATCAACTGGGCGTGGGCGGTGCCGACGATGAAGCCGCGCGCCTGCACCGGCACGTGGGCGGTGAGCGCGCCGGAGTGGAGAAAGCAGGCATTCGGCCCTTGCAGTTCCAATTCCGCCGGGCCTTCGAGGGAGACTTCCGCGCCGCTTTGAAAGACGAGCCGGGCGACGCCGCTCTCCAGTCGCAAGCGGCCCGCGCGTAGCGGCGAGCCGGGCACGGTGGGCAGCGAGGAATTGTCCCAGCGCGCACCGTTGGTCTCGACGAGCGTGGCCAGTGGCTTCTCCGCCGGATGCGGGACCAGCAACCAGATTCCAAATCCAAGCACCACGGCAGCGGCCAGTTGCAGCGGCCAGCGTGGAAAGCGGATCACCTTTTTTGCAGGTTCATCCGGCGACATCTGGAGCACCTCGGACAGCGGCACATCGCCGAGCCGGCTGGCGTTCTGCCGCAAGGCGGCGTGCTGGTGCATGATCTCGACATACCGGCGGCGCAACGCCGGGTCGCCGAGCACGAGTGCTTCCAGGCGCGCACGGTCTTCCGGCGAAAAGTTGCCATCGAGCAGGCGGTCGCAGAGTTCGCGCAGCTCTACTTGGGAATCAGGCGGGTTCATTTTCGGGACGGTTGAGGTTTTTGGACACGCAGTCGTGCAACACGTGCCGGACGCGGCTGAGGAGGCGGTAAAGCGCGCCGACGGTGCGCTCCAGTCGCGTGGCCATGTCGTCGAGCGAAAGGCCTTCTTGATAACGCAGATGCAGCGCGTCGCGATGCTCCGGCGGCAGCTTGGCTACGCAATCGTGCAGCACCCGTTCGCGCTGCTCCAGTCGGTCGGCGTTCTGCTCGACCTCGTCGGACACCGTGCGCAGGAAATCTTCGCTGAAATCGAGGCGGTCGCGGTGCTTGCGCTTGCGATAGGCGAGCACCTGATGAAAGGCCACCTTGCGCGCCCAGGCGCCGAAGTTGGTGCCCACTTCGAATTTCGCGAAGTTCCGCCACATCACGACCTTGGCCTCCTGGAGGATATCGTCCGCGTCCTGCGGGTGCGGCACCATGGTCATCACATAGGCGCCAAGGAGCCGCTCGTGGCGGGCGAGCAGGAAGACGAATTCTTCGGCGCGGTCGGGTGGAGACATGGTTTTTTGGGGGGCTTTTACAGATAAGTCCTTACATTGCTCTATCTGGACAAAGTTTTTTGGGGGCTTCGTTGAGCGACAAGCACGCGTGGGAGGATTTCAGAGGCTTGAGAGCCTTGATAAGGCTTGATTTACCTTGATTCGGCTTGATCGCCATTCGCGATCACCTGCGATGGAGAATGAGATGCCGGATGCCGGGTCCATTGGTGACCAAGGCCTGTTTAAAAAAACTCGCACCTTAAATCGGCTAATGAGGGCTTAAGGCACCTTAAATCGGCTGCTTTTTTCGCCGCCGGGGCACCTTGGTATGCATCTTCGGGGGCGGATTTTCCCGGTAATGCCGCCAATTCTTTCGCACCTTGAATGCCTTGATTTACCTTGATCGGCCTTTACCCGCCCTGCTTAAGCCACCTTGACGCAGGTTGATTTTCGAAGCGCAATGACAAAAAAAGAGGCGCGATTAGGCACGACCAGGCACGATTGCTCTGGACTGGCCGTTCTCGGAACCCTGCCAGCCGCCTTTTGGTTGGCGGGCTGCGGCTGGACGCGGAGGGTCGAGGCAGCCGCGTGCTTTTCACCCGTTTGGATGGAGGAATCGAGTTGAAGTTCATGCGGGGAAGTGTCGCATAACTCGGCGCAAAATGTGCATCGCTCCATTGGCTCTGTTGGCTCCATTGCGACAAATTTTCTCAAGACATAGGCTACGCGACACTTTTACCGCCAAAGGCTCCCTCCTCGCGGTTGTTGATATCGGGCAAGGGGCGGGCGGAGATCGCCCCGGAAGGGGTGCGCAAAGAATTTTTGTCCAAAGAATCCCTCGTTGGACTTATAGGACAGAACGACTTCGCATGTTTCCCCGAACGACAGTCCTGACCCTTACCGTGCTCGCGCTGGGCGCGCGGGCCGCCGTCGCGGCCGATGACGGGCTCGAATTCTTTGAAAAGAAGGTGCGGCCGCTGCTGACGGAGCGTTGCTACGAGTGCCATAGCCCGGATAAGAAAGTGAAGGGTGGCCTGCGGCTCGACGTCCGCGAGGGCTGGGTGAAGGGCGGAGATACCGGACCGGCGATCGTGCCCGGCGAACCGGAAAAGAGCCTGCTCGTGACCGCGATCCGCTACAAGGACCGCGACTTGCAGATGCCCGAGAAGCGCAAGCTGCCCGACGACGAAATCGCGATTCTCGAACAGTGGGTGAAAATGGGCGCGCCCGATCCGCGGAGCGGCGCCGCGACGACCGAAGTGGCCGTGACCACGAAAAAGCAGGTGGGCCTGAGCATCGAGGCGGGAAAGAAATTCTGGAGCTACATGCCGGTGCAGAACCCAGCGGCGCCGGCGGTGAAAGATAGCGCGTGGCCGCGGGGAGATATTGATCGGTTCATCCTCGCGAAGATCGAAGCCGCCCATCTTCAACCTGCGCCCGACGCGACGCCCGAAGTGCTCGTGCGACGGCTGTACTACGATCTCGTGGGCCTGCCGCCGACGCCAGAGCAGATCGATGCGTTTGTGAAAGCAGCTGCCGTGGATCGGGAGCAAGCGACAGCGAAGCTCGTCGACGCATTGCTCGCCTCGCCGCGTTTCGGCGAAGCCTGGGGCCGACACTGGCTGGATGTGGCACGCTTCGCCGAGTCGAGCGGCGGCGGGCGCACGCTGCTCTTCAAGGACGCGTGGCGTTATCGCGACTACGTCATTGAATCGTTCAACGCCAATGTGCCGTTCGACCGCTTCATCCGCGAACAGCTCGCCGGCGATCTGCTGCCCAGCGCGACGCCCGCCGAGCAGCGCCGCAACATGATGGCCACGGCTTTCCTCTCGCTCGGCCCGACGAATTATGAGGAGCAGGACAAGCAGCAACTGCGCTTCGACGTGATCGACGAACAGATCGATACGATCGGTAAGGCGTTCCTCGGCCAGACCATCGGTTGCGCGCGGTGCCACGACCACAAGTTCGATCCCATCCCGCAGCGCGACTACTACGCCATGGCGGGCATCCTCGCCTCCACGCGGACGCTGCTCAGCTACACGGAAAATGTCGCGCGCTGGATCTCCGCTCCCCTGCCCGGCGACGGCCCGGCCGAGGCGGCGCTGCACGAGCACGAGCAGAAAGTCGCCGCGCTGGAGAAGCAGCTCGCGGACGCCAAGTTGGCGTTTGCCGAGGTTTCCAAGGGCGTGAGCGTGGCCACGGAAAAGCCCGGGAAATCCATCGCAGCGAGCAGCCTGCCCGGCATCGTGATCGACGACACGCAGGCCAAGGTGGTCGGCGAATGGAAACACTCGCGGTCGGTGGGCAGCTTCATCGGCGAGGGCTACCTGACCGACAACAACATCGAGAAGGGCGAGAAGACGGTGACGTTCAGCCCGGTCGTCCCGCAGTCGGGGCGCTACGACGTGCGGCTCGCTTATTCGCACTTCGGCGATCGCGCGGACAATGTGCGCGTGACCGTCTTTCACGCCGACGGCGAGGACGCGGTTTTCGTCGATGAGACGATGGTGCCACCGATCGATGGACGATTTATTTCGCTCGGCAAATTTCGCTTTGAGAAGGATGGCGCGGGCTATGTGTTAATCACGAATGAAGGGACGACGAAATTCGTAACGGTCGACGCGCTGCAACTCGTGCCCGAGTCCGAAGCGACGGCCGCGGAGAGCAAGGAAGACAAAGCGAATCCGGCGATGAATGTCGCGGCGAAGCAGGTCAAGCAGCTCGAGGCGGAACTAAAAAAAATCAAGAAAGAGGGCCCGGCGCGCGAAACGGCGATGGCCGTGCACGACGACGCGGAAATCGCCGACACGCAAATCCGCGTGCGGGGCGTGCAAAAGCAGCGCGGCGATACGGTGCCGCGCGGTTTCCTGCATGTCGCGCTGACCACCGAGCCGGTCATTCCGCCGGACGAAAGCGGACGGAAGGAATTGGCCGACTGGATCGCCAGCGGGCAGAACCCGCTGACCGCGCGCGTCTTCGTGAACCGCGCCTGGACGTGGCTGTTCGGCACGGGGATCGTGCGGACGGTCGATATCTTCGGCACGACCGGGGAGAAGCCGTCGCATCCCGAATTGCTCGACCATCTCGCCACGCGCTTTGTCGCCGAGGGCTGGGATGTGAAACGGCTCATTCGCGAGATCGTCCTCTCGCGCACCTGGCAGCAGGCCGTGGCGAAGTCCGCTCCGGCCGATCCGGAGAACCGGCTCTTCGCCCATGCCATGCGCCGGCGGCTCGATGCCGAGCAATTGCGCGACACGATCCTGGCGGTGAGCAGCCAGCTCAAGCTGGACTACCTCGGGCCGAACATCGCCGGGGCCGGGGACATTGATGCCAACAACTTTTCCGCGCAGAACATTGAATACGCCTACGTCTTCGCCGACACGCGCCGCAGCGTTTATACGCCGGCATTTCGCAACAAGCGACTGGAGCTCTTCGAGGCGTTCGATTTCGGCGACATCAACAGCACGACCGGCCAGCGGAACGTGAGCACCGTCGCACCACAGGCGCTCTTTTTGCTCAACCACCCGTTCGTGGTCGAACAGGCCCGCGCGGCCGCGGAGCGCACGCTCGCCGGGTCCGGCAGTAATGACGAGCGCATCGTCGCCACCTTCCGCCGCACGGTCGGCCGCGCGCCATCCAGCGCCGAGTTGGAGAAGTGCCGAAGATTTCTCGGCGCCGAACCTTCGCTCGAACAATGGGCCGAACTGCAACAAACGCTCTTCGCCTGCCTCGATTTCCGCTACATTGACTGACTCCCATCCCGCCATGAACAGCCCGTTTCACACCCGCCGGTCCGCGCTGCAAACCCTCGGCTGCGGCTTTGGTTATCTCGCGCTCGCCGGGCTCGCCGCCCAGGAGAAAGCACGCGCCGCGCTGGCGCCGAATCCGCTCGCGCCCAAGCCGCCGCATTTCAAGCCGCGTGCGAAGCGCATCATCTTCCTCTTCATGCAGGGCGGCGTGAGCCATGTGGACTCGTGGGATTACAAGCCGCGCCTGATCGAGGACGACGGGAAGATGCTCGATTTCGAAGACCTGCGCAGCATCGCCAAGACGGGCAAAAGCCCGCAGATGCGCGTGATGAAGCCGCTGTGGAATTTCTCGCAACACGGCCAGAGCGGATTGTGGGCGTCCGACCTTTTTCCCGAGATGGCGAAGCACGCGGACGACCTCTGCGTGGTCCGCTCGATGCACACCGAGGGCATCGCCCACGGACCCGCGACGCTGTTTCTGCACTCGGGCACAACGAATTTCGTGCGCCCGTCGATGGGCTCGTGGGTGACCTACGGGCTCGGCACGGAAAACGCCAATCTGCCCGGCTTCATCAGCATCAGCCCGAGTCTCGGCAACGGTGGGCCGCGCAATTACGGCAACGCGTTTCTGCCCGCGATTTATCAAGGCACGCCGATCGGTCGCGCGGGGGTGCCGGCGAAGGAAGCGACGATCCGCAATCTGCAGCCCGCCCGCACGCCGGCGGAGGCGAAGCGGCAGTTCGATTTGCTGCGCGACTTGAATGCCGAGCAGATCGCGCAGAAGCCCGGCGAGAGCGAACTCGAGGCGGTGATCAATAGTTACGAGCTCGCGTGGCGCATGCAGGGTTCCGCGCCGGAGGTGCTCGATTTCAACAACGAAAGCCCGGAGACGCTGGCGCTCTATGGCATCGGCGAGGACAAGACGGACAATTTTGGCCGGCAGTGCCTGCTCGCGCGCCGCATGTGCGAGGCGGGCGTGCGTTTCGTGCAGGTGAACTACGGCGACAACACGAACAATCCCGCGTGGGACCAGCACTCGAATCTCAAGAAGCACGGCGATCACGCGAAGGCGGTGGACAAGCCGGTGGCCGGGCTCCTCGAAGACTTGAAGCAGCGCGGGCTGCTCGAAGACACGATCGTTTGGTGGGGCGCGGAATTTGGCCGCACGCCGTATGCGGAGAAGAACGGCACGGGCCGCGATCACAATCCCGCCGGCTTCAGCGTGCTGCTGGCCGGGGGCGGCTTCAAGCCCGGCGTGACCTACGGCGAGACCGATGAGTTCGGCCATCACGCTATCGTGGACAAGGTGCACATGCACGACCTCCACGCCACGGTGCTCGCGGCGCTCGGGCTCGATCACGAAAAGCTCACCTACCGTTATGCGGGCCGCGACTTCCGTCTCACCGACGTCTACGGCCACGTCGTCCAGGATCTCTTTGCATGAAAACCCCCACCCTCCTCCTCGCCCTTCTCGCTCTCACCCTTGGCGCCCGCGCCGACCTCACGGAGGAGCAGCGTCGCGTGCCGCTGGAAGCACCTTCGCCCGACCCGAAGCTCGCCAAGATCGTCCTCATCGCCGGCAGCGTGAGCAACAAACCGGGCCAGCACGAATACTTCGCGGGTTGCGCGCTGATGATGGATTGGCTCAAGCAGACGAAGGGTGTGTGGCCGGTGCTCGTCTCCGAAGGCTGGCCGAAAAATGAAGCGATCCTCGACGGCGCCAAAGCGATCGTGGTCTACGCCGACGGCGGCGTGAAGCTGCCCTTTCTCGAGCCCGAGCGCTGGGCTCACGTGAAGCGCCTCATGGATGCGGGCACGGGCTTCGTCATGCTGCATCAATCCGTGGATATTCCCGACGAGCAGGCCGACGATCTGAAGTCGTGGCTGGGCGCGGCCTTTCAAAAGGACATCGGTTGCCGCGGGCATTGGGACATGGAGTTCAGCGATTTTCCGCCGCACCCGATCACGCGCGGCGTCGCCGCCTTTGCCGCGCCGCTCGATGGCTGGCTGTACAACCTGCACTTTGCGCCGGGCGTGACACCGTTGCTCTCCGGCACCGTGCCTGAGAAATCGCGATCGAGCGCGGACGCCAAGACGCACCCCGATCGCACAGAGGTCATCGCTTGGGCCTACGAGCGGCCGAATGGCGGACGGAGCTTCGGATACACCGGCTGCGATCTGCACCGGAACTGGCAGATCGAGAGCCAGCGCCGATTGGTGACCAATGGCATCCTCTGGGCGGCGAAGATGGAGGTGCCCTCGGCGGGGGCGCCGGTGACTTTCAACCCGGCCAACCTGGCGACCAATCTCGACTTCAAGCCCGCGCCACCGCCCAAGGCGGCAGCACCTGCTCCGGCTCCGGCGCAGTAAACAAAAGCGGCGGGAGATATGCGAAAAAAGGGCCGTAAATCGCCATATTTCGCAATGGAGCCAATGGAACCCCCTTTACAGCGGTCCAAAACGTGCGAAATGAATATCCGACTCCGATATTCATTTCTTCATGACCCCGCTTCTCGATAGTCGCAAAGACTCCAAACGCGCCCTCATTCTCGGCGCGGCCAGGCGCCGTTTCGGGCGTTTTGGCATTCGCGCGACGACCATGCAGGAGATCGCGCGGGACACCGACATTGCCGTCGGCACGATCTATCAGTTCTTCCCGGATAAAGACGCGCTGATCCGCGCCTGGGTGACAGAACATTGCCAGCAAATGCACGACGAACTGGTGAATGTCCTTCGCCAGCCAGTGCACGCGGAAGACAAGCTGCGGCAGTTCCTCACTTTGCGTTTTCGCGCGGAGCGGGCGATGCGCGAGGAGGCGCCGATGCATGAAGTGGCCAAGGCGGTGCGGCGCCTGATGCCGGAGATGGTCCAGGAAACGGTGGCGGCGGTCTTCGGTTATCTGCGCACCATCCTCGAAGAGGGCCGCGAGACCGGCAGCCTGCCTTCCGTGGAGCCGGACGCCGATTCCGAGATTCTTTTCCACTCCCTCCGCGGCTTTTTTCCCACGGTCGACGATCCGATCCTGGGTCCGCCCGAGGAGAAAACGATGTTGCGAGTGATCGATTGGTTTGTCGCCAAATGGAAACTACCACGCCCGAAATCCCAACCCTGAACGCACCCGCCACCGGCCCGGACCCGGCCCGTGAACCGCTTTTCCGGGTGCGCGATTTGACGAAGGTCTATCCGAGCGGGGAAACGGAGATTCGCGCCCTCGACGGCGTGGACCTCGACCTGTACGAGAGCGAACTGATCGTCCTGCTCGGCGCATCAGGCAGCGGCAAGTCCACCCTGCTCAATATCCTCGGCGGCCTTGACGCCCCCACCGACGGCTCGCTGACCTATCGGGACCTCGACCTGACGCATGCCAATGAGGACGAACTCACGCAGTTCCGCCGCGACTCGGTGGGGTTCATCTTCCAATTCTACAACCTGATCCCGAGCCTCACGGCGAAGGAGAACGTGGCGCTGATCACCGAGATTTCGCGCGACCCGATGACGCCGCAGGAGGCGCTGGCGTTGGTCGCCCTCGACGATCGCATGGACCATTTTCCCTCGCAGATGTCCGGCGGCCAGCAACAGCGCGTGGCCATCGCGCGGGCCATCGCCAAGCGCCCCGAGGTGTTGCTCTGCGACGAGCCCACCGGCGCGCTCGACGTAAAGACCGGCATCACCGTGCTCGAAGCCATCGAGCACGTGAACCAGACGCTCGGCACGCTCACCGTCCTCATCACGCACAACGCGGTGATCGCCGACATGGCGGATCGGGTGATTCATCTTTCGGACGGCCAGATCGTGAACATCCAGGAGAACAAGTCGCGGCGGCCGGTGCGGTCGCTGGCCTGGTAATGAAGTGCTTAGTGCACAGTTCTTAGTTCTCAGTCAGAAAACGCCATGCACATCAACTCGCCACTAAGCACTAAGCACTAAGCACTTTCCCCACATGCTATCCCCGCTCGACCTCAAGCTCTTCCGCGACATCGGCAAATTGAAAGGCCAGATGATCTCGGTGAGCGTCGTCATGGCGTGCGGGCTGGCGATGATGATCATGGCGCGCAGTCTCATTCTCTCGCTGGAGACGACGCGCGACGCGTATTACACGGACCATCGTTTCGCCGACGTGTTTTGCGACGTGAAGCGCGCACCGAATGCCTTGCGCAGTCGCCTGGCGGAAATCGAAGGCGTGGCCACGGTGGAGACGCGCGTCACGGGCTCGGCCAAGCTCGATATCCCCGGCCTTCCCGAACCCGCGGACGCCACGGTGATCTCGCTGCCCGACGACCGGCCGCAGCAATTGCACCTGCTCTATCTGCGGCGCGGGCGACTGCCGGAAATCGGCCGGGCCAATGAGATCGTGATTGGCGAAGCATTCGCCGACGCGCACGGCTTCGAGCCGGGCAATGAAATCGTGGCGACGATCTATGGCGCGCGGCAACGCTTGAAGATCGTGGGCATCGCGCTGTCGCCGGAATACGTCTTCGAGGCGCGGCCCGGGGAGACATTGCCGGACAACAAACGCTTCGGCGTATTCTGGATGAACGAGCGGGGGCTGTCGGAGACGTTCAAGTTGGATGGCGCTTTCAACAACGTGCTCGTGAAAGTCGCGCCGGGCGGCAATCCGCTGAGCGTGATGGCGGACCTCGACCGATTGCTCGCGCCCTACGGCGGGCTGGTCGCCTACGACCGGCACGATCACCCATCCGCGCAACGGCTCAGCGATGAATTGCGCGTGCTGCGCGGGCTCTCCGTGGCGTTTCCGGCGGTGTTTCTAAGCATCGCCGCGTTCATGTCGAGTGCGGTGCTCACGCGGTTGATTCGCTTGCAACGCGAGCAGATCGCGCAGCTCAAGGCGTTCGGGTATTCCTCGTTCCAGGTAGGCGTGCACTATTTGAAATTTGCCATCGTCATCGTGGCCGGGGCGACGCTCGTCGGGGGCGGCGCGGGCATGCTGCTCGGGCGCGGCGTAGTGCAGGTCTATCATCGCTTCTTCCGTTTTCCGGAACTGCACTTTCATCCCAACTGGCCGATGTTCGGCATCGCGTTTGCCGTGAGTGCGGGCGCGGCATTCCTCGGGGTGATCGGCGCGGTGCGGCAGGCGGTGAAGCTGCCGCCGGCCGAAGCGATGCGCCCGGAACCGCCGGCGGAATACAAGGCGTCGATCATCGAGCGGCTCGGGCTGTCGAGATTCATGAGCACCACCTTCCGCATGGCCTTGCGCAATCTCGAGCGCAAGCCGTGGCAGGCCTTCTTCACCGCCTTCGGCCTCGCGCTCGCCACCGGCATTCCCATCGTGCCTGGCGCCATGGGCGACGGCATTCACTATCTGCTCTCGATCCAGTGGGACGTCGCCCAGCGGCAAAACGTGACCGTGAGCCTCATCGAGCCCGGCTCCGCGAGCGCGCTGACCGATATCCGCAGCCTCCCGGGCGTGATGATCGCCGAGCCGTTCCGCACCGTGCCGGCGCGCCTGCGCTTTGGCCATCGCTCGCGCCGCCTCGGCGTGACCGGCCTGCCGCGCGATGCCTATCTCAACCGCCTGCTCGATGACAAGGAACGCGCGGTGGAGCTCCCGCCGAATGGCCTGCTCGTCTCCGCCAAGCTGGCGGAAATCCTCGGCGCGAAGATTGGCGACACCATCATTCTCGAAGTGCAGGAAGGACGGCGGCCGCGGCTGGAGGCGAAGATCCAGGGGACGATCACCGACTACGCCGGGGTCTTTGCCTACATGGAGATCGATTCACTCCGGCGGCTGATGCGCGAGGGCGGCACGGTCAGCGGCGCGTATCTGTCGGTCGATACCAATCACTGGGATGAATTCCTTTCCCGGGTGAAGGAAGCGCCCCGCGTGGCGGGGGTCTTCATCAAGGAAGCGGTGCGCGCGAGTTTCAAGAAGAGCACGGGTGAGATGATCGGGATGATCACGACGATCTACTTCACGTTCGCGGTCATCGTGAGCTTCGGCGTGGTCTATAACAGCGCGCGGATCGCCCTGAGCGAGCGCAGCCGCGACCTGGCCACGCTGCGCG
>NZ_JBDUCX010000390.1:0-3487 GCF_040003245.1 Chthoniobacter sp. | reverse complement strand
AACGGCGCCGGCAACTCGTTTCTCGTCAACGGCCCCGAACTCGGCCGCGACAGCGCCCTGCTCGGTGCCGGCTTCGCCATCCAGTTCAACGAGCGCATGTCGACCTACTTCTATTACGACGGCGAGCTCGGCCGGAAGAACTACCAGTCGACCAGCGTGACCGGCGGCGTGCGCCTCGCCTTCTAAAGACCCGTTTCCCGGCGCGTCTATCGGGCGCAGATTGTACTGGCCCCGTTTGTGGAGAAGCATTCCAATCCCATCATGCATCCCCTCCGCTCCCTCCTGCGTTCCGGCATCGTCGCCGTTTCCCTCGTCACCGCCTCCGCGCTCTTTGCCCAGGCGCCCGTGCCGGAGAAAGGCGGGGAGAAAAAGAAGGACCCTTCGCTCGCCGCCGCCGAGGACACCGCCGGACTGCCGCGTGTGCTGCTCATTGGTGATTCGATTTCCATGGGCTACACGATCCCCACGCGTGAGGCGCTCAAGGGCGTAGCCAACGTGCATCGCATCCCAACCAATGGTAGTTCGACTGACGTGGGCCTGAAGAATCTCGACGCCTGGCTGGCCACCGACGGCGCGGACAAGAAATGGGACGTGATCCATTTCAACTGGGGCCTGCATGACCTGAAGCATTGGAAGGATGGCAAGATGGACCCCGCCGGTCCGCAGGTGAATCCCGTGGAGCAATATGAAAAGAACCTCCGCGAGATCGTGGCGCGGTTGAAGAAGACCGGGGCGAAGCTCATCTTCGCCACGACCACCCCCGTACCCGAGGGCACGGTGGGCCGCGTGGCCAAGGACGAGAACGGCTACAACGAAGCCGCCCTGCGCGTGATGAAGGCCGAGGGCGTGGCCATCGACGATTTGCACGCCCTGGTCGAAGCGCACGCCGATAGCCAGCTCCCGAAGAACGTCCACTTCTCGAAGCCCGGCTATGAAACCTTGGCCGCGCAGGTCGCCGGCTCGATCAAGACGGCGCTCGGCAAGTAGCCGGGGCGTTTCCGAGCCGCGCGGGTGCCGGCTTGATTTTCGGACAACGCAAGGTTAGCTGGCAACTCGATGCATGTTCCGCAGACCGAGGTCATCCTGCGGCATGGCGACGTGGAGCTCGCGCGGGTCACCTTGCCGCCGGGCGAATACGTCATCGGTCGTGGTGAGGAAGCGCAGATTTATGCCGAGACACCGCTCATTTCGCGCCGGCACGCGCAGCTCTCGATTCTCTACGACCAGCTTTTGCTGGAGGATCTCGGCAGTAGCAATGGCACCTTTGTCGCCGAGCAGCGGATCACCGAATCGACCCGCCTGTTTCCCAACCAGCACGTGCGCCTCGGTGACGTCGTGCTGGAAGTCCGCCGCGAGCGCGCACGCACTGAGAAAGGCCTGAGCCTCCCGCCGGCCCAGGCGGCGGTCCGCCGGCTCCTGCCCGACGAACTCCTCGCGCAAAAGCGTTACGCCATCGGCACTCAGGTGGCGCGCGGCGGCATGGGCGCGATCATGCAAGCGCGGCAGCAAGCCACGCAGCGCGACGTGGCCATGAAGGTGATGCTCGAAAGCCAGAACGAAGACGGCGTGCTGCGCTTCATCGACGAGGCGCAAGTGACCGCACAGCTCGAGCACCCGAACATCGTCCCGATCTATGAACTCGGGGTCGATGAGCAGGACCAGCTTTTCTACACGATGAAGTTCGTCCGCGGCATCACCTTGAAAAAGGTGCTCGAACTGATCGAGCAAGGCGTTCCCGAGACGGTGAAGAAATATCCGCTGAGCGCGTTGCTCACCATCTTCCAAAAGACCTGCGATGCGCTGGCCTTCGCCCACGCCCGCGGCGTCATCCACCGCGACCTCAAGCCCGAGAATCTCATGCTGGGAGATTTCGGCGAGGTGCTGGTGATGGACTGGGGGCTGGCCAAGAAGTTGAATGCCGAAGGTCGTCCGGCGCCGGCCGCGCCGATTCCGAGAGACATCCACCATGGTCACGCGCCACCCGTTCTGCATCATTCCGCGGCCTCGGCCACTCTCGCCGGCTCGATCATGGGCACACCGCAATACATGAGCCCGGAACAGGCGCGTGGCGAAGTCGAGACGCTCGACGCCCGCAGCGACGTTTATGCGCTGGGCACAATCCTCTTCGAGATCATCTACCTGCGCGCTCCCGTGGGCGGCAGCGATCCCTCGCTCATCGTCGCGAAGGTGGCGCAGGGCGTCGTGGAGTGGAGTCCGTCGGCCGCGCCGGCCATGCCTCACCTTCCGGGCGGGCGCGTGCCCGATTCGCTTCTCGCGGTCTGCCGCAAGGCGCTCGCGGCGGATGTGGAGCGCCGCTATGCGAGCGTCACCGATCTCCAGTGCGATCTCGAGGCTTACCAGAACGGTTTTGCGACCAGCGCGGAGAAGGCTGGGGCGTGGAAACAATTCCGGCTCCTGATCCAGCGCCATCGCGCGGCGTCCACCACGATCGCCGCCGCCCTCGTGATCGTCGCGGCGGTCACCGCCATCTTCACGATCAATGTCGTCCGCGCCCGCAACCGCGCCGAAGCGGCGCTGCACGATCTGCGCGGCACGGCGCCGACCTTTGCCGCGCAAGCCCGCGCGCTGGTCGAGGAAGGCAAACTCGACGAGGCGCTGGAAAAGATCAGCTACGCCACGGAGCTCGATCCGAAAAATCCCGACTACCTGCTGCAGCGGGCCAACGATCTGCAAATTGCGCTGCACCTGCACGACGCGGTAGCCTCTTATCGGAAAGTCCTCGCGCTACGGCCCGGCGATGCCAGCGCCCAGCAAAATCTCGATATTTGCGACCACTTGCTCACGGAAAACGGCGACAAGGACGAATTGCCGCAGCCGCTGGTCATTAAGCTGGTCGACGCGCTCCTCGATCAAAACCGGCAGGTCGAAGCCAATCCACTCGCCCAGCGTGTTGGCAAAGGCTCGGCCACGACGGAAGCCGCCCTGCGCACCCGGCTCAAGGAATTTATCGCTCAGCCCGGTTGGAGCGGCTCTCGGCTGCGCCTGCTGCCCAATGGCACCATCAGCCTTAGCTTGACCGGTCTGCGCGTGAGCAACCTCGAGGCGATCCGCGGCTTTCCCATCAGCTCGCTGGATGTGGACGACCCGAGCTTCAGCGACCTCAAGCCGCTCACCGGCATGCCGCTCACGCACATCGGCTTCGCCGGCACCGCGGTGACGGATATCTCGCCGCTCGCGGGCATGCCTCTCGACAACATCTACATGAACCACACGCGCGTGACCGATCTCGCGCCCTTGCACACCATGAAGTTGCGCGAGCTGCACATCAGCCAGCTCGACTTGCCCAATCTCAACGCCCTCGCCGGTCTGCCCCTGGAAAAGCTCGACGTGTGGGGCGACAAGCTCACCGACATCAGCCCGCTGCGCGGCATGCCCTTGCACGAGCTGAGCATCGGCAACAACCAGATCAGCGATTTTTCCGTGCTCGCGGGGATGCCCTTGGAAATCCTTTCGCTGACGGACAACA
>NZ_JBDUCX010000217.1:0-11805 GCF_040003245.1 Chthoniobacter sp. | reverse complement strand
CACGCTCCCGCACGTCCACGCCGCCGGCAGCGAGCAAATCAATCTCGCACTCGTCGGCTGCGGTGGCCGCGGCACCGGCGCCGCCAAAAACGCCATGGACCAAACCGGCCCGCCGATCAATCTGGTGGCGATGGCCGACGTCTTCGAGCATCGGCTGAAGACCAGCTACGATTCGCTTTCGAAAACCAATTCCAAGCAGGTGCTGGTGCCAGAGGACCAAAAATTCATCGGCTTCGACGGCTTCAAGAAGGCGATCGATTGCCTCAAGAAGGGCGACGTCGCCATCTTCACCACCCCGATGGCGTTCCGCGCACCGCACTTCGCCTATGCCGTGGAGAGGGGCATCAACGTCTTCATGGAAAAACCCGTGACCGCAGACGGCCCGAAGTCCCGCCTGATGCTTAAGATCAATGAAGAGGCGGAGAAGAAGGGATTGAAGGTCGCCGTGGGTTTGAACAGCCGCCACAGCCGGGGCATGCAGGAACTCAAGAAGCGGGTCGATGACGGCGAAATCGGCGACATCATGTTCATGCGCGGCTACCGCATGCAGGGGCCGCTGGGGTCGGCGTTCTCCGAAAAGTATCCGGGTCCGGATAACAACCTGCCCGGCAAACCGAGCGAACTGCTCTGGCAGATTTCGCGCTTCCACAGCTTCATCTGGGCGAGCGGCGGCTGCTTCAGCGACTTTTACATTCACCACATCGACCATCTGTGCTGGATGAAGGGCGCGTGGCCGATCAAGTGCCAGGCCATCGGTGGACGGCATTATCGCTACGACTACGTGGACCAGAACTTCGACCACTACGCCTGCGAATATACCTTCGAGGACGGCGCGAAGATGTACATGGACGGCCGCTGCATGATCGGCGCGTATGACCACTATTCCAGCTACGCCCACGGCACCAAGGGCATCGCGATTTGCGCGAAGAGCGGCGACGCGGGCCTGCCCTCCAGCACCTACAAGGGTCAGAACACCGATCGCAAAAACATGATCTGGCAATCCAATGTCCCACCCGCGGAAGTCGAGTCGCATTTCAACGAGTGGACGGATCTCGTCGACGCCATTCGCAATGGCAAGCCCTACAACGAACTCAAGCGCGGCGTCGAGGCGAGTGTCGTCACGAATATGGCCCGCTTTGCCGCGCACACGGGGCAGGAAGTGACCTTCGACGAGATGCTCAATCACGAGCACGAATACTGCCCGAATGCGGGCGAACTCACGATGGATAGCCCAGCTCCGCTCCAGGCTGGACCAGACGGAAAATATCCCGTTCCCGAACCCGGCCTCGTCAAGAAGACGGAGTGGAAGGTTTCGTAATTCCGTTACCGTCGGACAAATCGTTCAATCCCTTTCCACTTGGAGGGTAACTGCCGGGGAGGCGCGATGCCTCCCCGGCAGACTTTTTTGGAGAGACGCCGGCCAGCGCGCATCGTCGCCGCGGCCCTGAATCACTTCGTCGGCAGCTTCGATCCCCAGCCGGCCATGTAGCAGGCCAGCCCGACAAAACCGAGCCCCACCAGGCCGCAGACGATCAAGACCCACATCGTGGCTGGATCCTGGCGTCGGTTACGGAAAGCCTTCAGGGTGGTCGCCATCACCAGGAAGCCCACGAAACCGACCAGGTAACAGAGAAAGTCGACCGACGCGGAAATCTCCTTTGCGGTGGGCTTCATTTCCCCTTGGTGCCTCGGCGCTTCGCCGCCATGCGGTTAATGGCACCCGCACCCGGGCCCGCAGCCGCCCTCCCCCATCACCCGCACTTCCAGGTTGATGCCCTGAAACGCGATCTGCTCCCGCACCATGCCCAGGAAACCGACCACGTCATTGCCCGGCATGCCTACACAATCGAGCTGCAACCGCAGTTTTTTCCCGTCGAATTGTGGATACGCCTCCGCCATCTCCCCATCGAGCGCGAAGGAGAGATACGCATTGATCTTCTCCTGGAGCTGAAAGAGGCGCAGTTCCGAGCCGTCCCACGGACGTGATTCCAGCATGATCAGCGTGACCTCGCCGGTGTTGGCGTCCTCGGCGATGACGTCGATGACGTGCGCAAACTCGACGCCGCGCGGGGATGAAGCAGTAGATGATTCGGAACTCACAGGGCCAATGAATTGACCAGCCCGGGCGCGATGTCAAAAGTTACTCGCCACGGCGCTCTCGCGGAGGGAGCTTATCCCTGTCAGATTCACTCGCGCCCATGAAAGCAATCCGCGTCCCGCAATTCGGCGAACCCGAAGTCCTGCAAGTCGCCGAAGTCCCCGATCTCACACCCGGTCCCGGCCAAATCGTTGTCCAAATCCACGCCGCCGGCATCAACCCGGTCGAGACCTACATTCGCGCCGGCAAATACGCAAAGCTTCCGCCCTTGCCCTACACTCCCGGTACTGACGGCGCGGGCATCATCACCGCGCTCGGCGCGGGCGTGAACGGCTGGAAAGTCGGCGACCGCGTCTATCTGGCTGGCTCGATCTCGGGCACGTATGCCGAACAGGCCCTTTGCGAACCCGCGCACCTTCACCCCTTGCCCGAGACCCTGACGTTCGAGCAGGGCGCGGCCCTCGGCGTCCCCTACCTCACCGCGCATGTCGCTCTCTTCCATCGCGGCCAACTCCGCTCCGGCGAGATTCTCCTCATTCACGGCGCGACCGGCGGCGTCGGCCTCGCCGCCTTGCAATTGGCCAAAGCCGCCGACGTCCGCGTGCTGGCCACGGGCGGCACTGATGCCGGACGCGCACTCCTGTTACGCGAAGGCGCCTACGCCGTCTTCGATCACCACGCCGACGACTACCCGCAGCAAATTCTCGAGGCCACCGACGGACACGGCGTGGGCATGATCCTGGAGATGCTGGCCAACGTAAACCTCGGTAAAGATCTCCCGATGCTCGCCCAGCACGGTCGCGTCGTCATTGTCGGCAGCCGCGGGCCGGTGGAAATCAATCCCCGCGATCTCATGTCCCGCAACGCCGACATTCGCGGCGTGATGGTCTTCGCCACACCCGCGCCGGTCCTCACCGAGGCGCACATGGCGATCGTCTCCGGCCTGCAAGGTGGCGCGCTGCGCCCGATCGTCGCGCAGTCTTTTCCGCTGAGCGAAGCACCTCAGGCGCACGCGGCCGTGATGTCCTCCGGCGCCGCCGGCAAGATCGTGCTGACCTGTTAAAAGCCGCCTACCCTACCTGCCCGCGATGCCGCAGCGCGTGGTCCACGAGGACGAGCGCCGCCATCGCCTCGACCATCGGCACCGCCCGCGGCAGCACACACGGATCATGACGCCCGCGCGCCTGCAACTCCGTGGCCTCGCCACTGACCGTGACCGTCTGCTGCGGCTTGAAAATCGTGGCCGTAGGCTTGAAAGCGATGCGCAGGAAGATCGGCTCGCCATTGGTGATGCCGCCCTGGATGCCGCCGGAAAGATTGGTCGTGGTGCGCACTTTCCCCTTCTCCATCACGAAGGCGTCATTGTGCTCCGAACCGCGCAGGCGCGTGCCAGCGAAGCCGCTCCCAATCTCGAAGCCCTTGGTCGCGGGCAGACTCATCATGGCCTTGGCGAGCTCGGCCTCGAGCTTGTCGAAAACCGGTTCACCCCAACCCGCGGGTGTGCCGCGAATCACGCACTCGACGATGCCACCCACGCTGTCGCCCTCGCTGCGCACTTGCTTGATGAAATCGATCATCTCCTGCGCCTTCGCCGCGTCGGGACAGCGCACGATGTTCGCCTCGACTTGCTCGAGCGTCACGGTCTCCGGATCCACGTCCGCCGTTAGTTCATGGATGGTTTTGACGTAAGCCACGATCTCCAAGGCCGGCGCAATCTGCGCGAGCGCCTTCTTCGCCACCGCAGCGGCAGCGACGCGGCCAATGGTCTCGCGCGCCGAGGCACGCCCGCCACCCTGCCAATTGCGGATGCCATACTTCGCCTGGTAGGTGTAGTCGGCATGCGAAGGGCGGAAGGCCGTCTCCATCTCGCGATAGGATTCCGGCCGCGCGTCCTTGTTCATTACCGCCACGCAGATCGGCGTGCCGAGCGTCTGTCCCTCGAAGACCCCGGACAGAATGCGGCACTGGTCCGCCTCGTCGCGCGGCGTCACGATTTCGCTCTGCCCCGGCCGGCGGCGATCGAGATCGCGCTGGATGTCTGCCTCGCTCAGCGCCAGGCGCGGCGGGCAGCCGTCGATGACGACACCCACACCGCCCCCATGGGATTCGCCCCATGTGGAGATGCGGAAGGCTTGGCCGAAGTGGCTGGACATACGGGGAGAATTGGCGAGGCCGAACGCCCGCTTAGTAAACGTCCTTCTTGTAGCGCTTCTCTTTCTTCAGCGCCTCGATGTAAGCCGCCGCCTCCTCGGGCGATTTGCCGCCCTGCGACTCGGCGATCCGGTGCAACTCGGTGTCCACGTCCTTGGCCATGCGCGCGCCGTCGCCGCACACGTAAAAGTGCGCGCCTTCCTGCAGCCAGGCCCACATTTCCGCGGCGTTTTCGCGCATCTTGTCCTGCACGTAAATCTTTTGCGCCTGGTCGCGAGAGAAGGCCACGTCGAGCTTGTTCAGGACGCCATCGGCCTGCAGCGCAACCAATTCCTGCTCATAGAGGAAATCTTTCGAGCGGGTCTGCTCGCCGAAGAAGAGCCAGTTCTTGCCCTTCGCGCCAGTGACTTTGCGTTCCTGGATATAAGCACGAAACGGCGCGACGCCGGTGCCGGGGCCGACCATGATGACCGGCGTATTGGTATCCTCAGGGAGACGGAAATGCTTCGCCGTGTGGATGAAGACGCCGCCGGTCTGGTCGCCGCCCCAACGCTCCGCGAGGAACGTGGACGCCACGCCCTTGCGCTTCCGGCCATGGCTTTCATAACGCACGGTCGCCACGGTCAGATGCACGGATTCCGGATTCGCCTTGAGCGACGACGCAATGGAGTAAAGCCGCGGCTGCAGCTTGCGCAGCGTCTTCACGAATTCCTCGGCGCCCCACTTCACGGTGTGGTGGTCGAGCAGGAAATCGATGTATTCCAGTCCCCAGAGGTAATCCTCGAGCGCCTTCTTTTGCGCCGGGTCGCCGCTCAGGTCACGCAGGTCCGCTAGCGCCGGAGTCGCTTTCTCGACGATCGCCTTGAGGAATTCCTTGCTCGGCTGCGTGATGATGTAATCGCTGGTCAGCGCAGCGCGCAACGATTTCGGCTGCCCATCCGCCCCCGGCACGCTCTCTTCACCGGTGGCGCCGATGGCCACGATGATTTCATTGACCAACTCCGGGTCATTCGTCGCGAAAAGCCCCATCGAATCACCGACTTCGTAGTGCAACCCCGAGCCCGCGAGCGAGATTTCATGATGCCGCGTGTCCTTCCCCGAGCCTTCCCCGGAGAGCTTGCGATTGACAGGATGCGTGGCCGGAAAAGGGTTTTTGCGCGAATAGAGCGAAGTAGGATCGGACGACATAAAACGGCGGAGAATAGGGCGCATCCATGGGCACGGCAAGTCCGGGGTGTGCCACTTCGGCGAATGACCGATCCGGACCCTGAAAAAAAGTCGGATGCCCGGCAAAACGGCGGCGCGTAGCGCAAGTCAGCCTCGCACCGCAGGACCGGCACGGCATACTCGCAGCATGAGCCTTCAGGAACTCCAGGACGCGGTCACCCGGCTTTCCCCCGAAGATCGGGCTAAGCTGCGCGCCCACCTCGACTCACTCGAGGTATTTTCAAATCCCGAAGTGATGGAGGAATGGACTCACCACAATCGTGCAGCCGCAGCCGGGGCAGTGGTATCACGGCACGAAGCCATCGCGCGGTTGAAAGCCGCTGGCAAGCAGCTCGACTAGCACCATCGTCCTGGCATGGCGGGAGCGCGCTACTTCCTGGCCGATGCCGTCTTGACCGCGCTTTTTGCATTGAGGGATCAGGATTGCCGCCAGCTACTGGCCACATTCGACCAGATCGCCGACAGCCCGCACGCCTCCGCCATTTCCGTAGGGCACGATTGGGATGGACGCCTTGTGTACCTCGCACGGCACGGCCGCTTCGAAATCGGCCACGTCATCGCATCCGAGGCAGAGATGATCACCATTACCTTGCTTCGCCCAAGGCCAGCGTGAATGCGGAACGAAACGCCCGGCCTCACATGTTTTGCCATTCGGCATGTTGGATTCGCTGTCCGGCCTTGTCGGTGTAAACTAGGATCCAACGAAAAGGCGGCCCGCGGTGGACAAACAAGTTCAGCGTCGAATCGGGGACGACTGGCTGTGGGATCGGACGGTTGAAGGCGCGCATCTCAACGGGGTCGGTAATCGTCTGCGTGGGCGGTCCGAGTCGGGCAACGGCGGCGGAAAAAGGCGCGCCGGGAACCAGCTCGGAAACGATCGCCGTCACCTGACGCTCGGAGCGCCAGCGCAGGAACTCGATGCCGCCCACCACCGCGACGCCGCCAAGGACAGTCGCGAGCACCACCATCCCCACGATCTTGCACAGCAGGCCGAAGGCCGGGCGTTTAGTCGGTCCCATTCGGTGCGTTGCGCCCCGCGCTTCCTCCGCCGTCATGGATGTTTGGCACTTTCCGGTTTTGGCGTTTGCGTGCCGACGACAAACTGGTTCTCCGGCCCGGTCTGGCCGGCCTGCGACGGTGCGTTGCAAGCAGGAGCGGCCCCGCCAAGAAGCGGGCGACGCGTGGCGCAGCCGGAGAACAAAACCGGAAGCAAGGCAGCCAGGAAGGCAAGGGCCGCGAACTGAAACCGGTACACCGGTCGAAACAACCACGCCCAACGCGAGGGAGTGACCATCGAGCCATCGGGACGCAACTCATAGGCGATACACGCCCCGCTCGTGGACTCGGCAACGAAGCGCTCCCGTTCGCGCGCAGACATGGCCGAGAGATTGTAGACGTGCAACTGGCAGTGCCCACAGAAACGCCGCGGGTCGTCACCGTCGAGCTCGGCCCAATGTTTCGGGCAAGGTGTGCCGACTTGAAGAGGGGGCTTGGATCTCACAGGCATAATGGTCGACGAATTCCGCCATGGGCGCAAATTGGGAAGCGGCGATCTGCCGAAAGTGGCGCACGGTTAAGCGATGGGGGATTTGTTGGGCGCATGTGCTGTCGAGAACCTGCCCGCGACTACGCGGAATCGATAAGCCAGGATCAGAAACGCCACGATAACTACGAGGGCGTCAAACCACCGACGATCAAAGAGTGCGACCACGATCGCTGACGGGGCGCCAATGTACCTTGCTGCAAAAGATGCACGCCGGAACCAGGCAGCCCACACCGAATAAGGGAACAGCGCTGTGCCTAAACGCTCGTTGAAATCGATGACGCCCTTGAAGAAGTTGGGCGCAAAGAACGCCCCAATAGCAGCGCCTGCCAATTCAGCAATGGAGAGCCACAGGTTCATATATGCGAGTCTCCCAACGACCCCAATTCCGCAACCGCGGAAGACAGCGGAGGCACTTGGTCAGGCGTTGCGTTCATGGAAGATGCCAAGTCGGGGAAACGGCAGGGTTATACCGCCCCCCGTTTCGCCAGCATATCATAGTAGACCTTGTTCCACCACTTCACGGCCTGCACGTGCTGGTCCGGTGAGAGCCACGTCCTGTTCTCCTCCGCCGTGGGATCGCCGCCAAATAAAATAGGCTTCACGTACCACTTTATCTTCTTCGCAAATCTCTCATCCGACTCCAGAGGCAACGCCGTCTCCGGAAAGCGGAACGGCGCGAGCTTGGCGCGCTCCAACGGGACCGTGGGGACGGAGAAATACCGGCCCTCCCGATCACAGAGGATAAAATCGTCCCACCCTTTTAATCCGACGATAAAATAGCCGGGCAGATACTCGGCCAGTCCATAGAGCACGGCCAGATGTTCCGCCTCCTTCTGGTCTTCGCACATCGACCAATAATCATCATTGCACCAACCTTCACGCATAGGGGTCTAGATAGTGTTCACGAATTCGCGAGGAGAGAAGCAGTTTGGTTGTCACGGCCAGAACAGGCCAAAGGCCTGATCCAAGCCAGCCCAGGGCAGAGCGAGTCTGCGAGCGTCGCCCTGGGTATCGAGTTAAAAGGCGCCCAGCCCCGAAGTGGGCGCCACAAGGGCCGATTCGTCGACCGCGCAGCTACTTTGTTTCGCCCTTTCAGGGCTCGCCGCTCGTGAGATGCATCACCCAGGCCGGCGCTCGCAGACTCGCTCTGCCCTGGGCTGGCTTGTCTGCGGACCTTTGGCCCTCACCTCCACCGCAATTCGTGAACACTCCCTAACGCTCTCAATCGCGAAATCGCGGGAAACCGTGGAAGCACGGCGCAAGGGTGGGTGGTGGGTTGGTGGTCATCAAAAGTAGGCTTCGAGCCAATGCCCGCGCTCTCCCCAAAAAACGCACCAGCGTCCCGCCGACTGCACGACATCGAGATGAAATTCGTCCGTCTCGGGATCTTCGGCGAGATGGACGGTCGCCAGGTCAATGTGCTGCGCCGTCGCAAACGCCGACGCGCGCTGCAAGAGTGCACGACCGTAGGCCACGGTGTCCGCCGGCGCTTTCGAGTTCCAGGCCGCGTTGAGCAGTTCGGGGCCGATGATCGCCGTGCAATCCTTCAAGAATTGGCCGCGGAAAGCATACGCCTCCACATAGCCGCCGGGGCTGCCGTTGGTATAGCGGGGCAGGCCGTCGCAGGGTGGAACCAGGGCCAGCGCGCGAAAGCCATTCATCCCGCGCACGAATTGTTCTTCGGTGAGCGATTTGTCCACGCGATGGACGGCTTGCTGGCGCGCCCATTCGGTCGCTGCCGCATCGGCGCCCACCGCCGGCACGCCAAGCGTGTCGAACGCGGTAAGAGTCACCTCGCCGAACCGCCGCACCTTGGCGGCGCGCCGCCAGCACCACTTGGAGTGAAGCTTGCGCCAGAGTTTCTCAAACTCCGCTTCGCCGCCGGGTTTGGCTTTCGGTCCGGGGTTCCAGTCGAGGCCCATGGCTAGGCACTTGGTGGCCACGGGAAGCGGCGGGTAAGTGCATGTGATATGCGACGTGCGAATACCCAAAACACGGAAAGAAAGCACACAATCAAGCCCACAGAAAAGACGGACCGAAGCCGGAAACGAACCTGGGGCCACATGGATGGACCGCGAAAGCCCTCACCGCGAATGTAGTCGATGGGGATTTCCAGCAGCTCGAAGGCCAGTGAAAGGACGGCAACCACCGCGCACGCGAAAGTGACGACGCGAATGATGGTGAACATCATGGCCAAGGCCGCCGAGGAACCAGCGGGTGCCGTCGCCGCGGCGGCAATGAAGAGGCTGGCGGCATATACACAGCCCGCGACAACGAGATAAATGGCGATCTGGGAAATCTCACGCGTATCCGAAAAGTCGAAGCCCCCCGTGCGCTCCTCCTGATAGGAGTAAATGCGGGCAGCGACGGGGTGACTCGCCCAAAGAATGAAGCGCAAAACCGCCCAGCCTGCCAGGACAAGGGCCAGTGATCGTATAAAAGTGGCGGCTAAAATGGTGCTTTGACGCATAGCGCGCGTAGGCAGGAGTCAGGGGTTTCCCGTCGCATTGGAAGTGAGTTCCGTAGCTGGTGGAGCATCCAACGGCCGGTGCGTCGCGATGGAAGTGCGAATGTCCGCGAGTCGCTCGTCGGACCAGAAGTATCCACCCCACGAGCCATTGGCAGGAATGACGATGGCGCCGTGCGCGGTCGCCAAATCGGTAGCCTCGCAAGTAAAGTCACGGGCTGCGAAGACGAGTGACGCGCCGAAATCGGTTCCGATCCGCTCGACTGCTTTTCGTGCGATACGGCCCGTGACGACCTCATCGCGAAAGACGGTCGCCGTGACCGGTTCGGTGATGCTGCGCGGCAGTTGTGCATCGAAAGCTTCCGGCAGAATCCTGGCGAGCTTCGCTCTGGAGACTTTCTTGTAGATGGTCGATTTCACGATTTGTTGACCAACCCCATTTTCACTCTCACTGCAGCACTTGGCTAGAGCGTGTTCTGAACTTTAGCCGTGAGGAAATGGCTGTACATGGTAAATTCCGTCCTGCATCACGCTGGGGATGGCAAAAAAGATCTTCAAAACCGGCAGCGGAAAAACGACCTATCCGAGCGATGTCACCGATGAGGAATGGGTGTTTTGCGCGCCCTATTTGACGTTGATGAAGGAGGAGGCCCCGCAGCGTGAGCACAGCCTGCGTGCGGTTTTCAACGCCGTGCGTTACCTGGTTCGCGGGGGTATCCCTTGGCGCATGATTCCGAACGATTTTCCACCAGCGTCGATCGTTTACCAGCAGACGCAGCGGTGGATTGCGGCGGGGTGTTTTAAAGCTCTGACTCATGATCTGCGCAAATTGTTGCGGCTGTTGACCGACAAAGCCGCTGCACCTTCGGCGGCCATTCTCGATGGCCGCACCTTGCAAAGCACTCCGGAGAGCGGTGCGCGCGCCGGCTATGATGGGTACAAGCGCAAGAAAGGCTCGAAGGTGCATATCGCCGTCGACACGCTCGGCCATTTGCTGGCCTTGAAGGTGACGCCCGCCAACGAGCAGGAGCGTGCCCAGGTCGAAGATCTCATTGAGGAGGTTCAAGAGGTTACCGGGGGCAGTGTCAAAGCGGCCTTTGTGGACCAGGGCTACACCGGCGAAGAACCGGCCGCACAAGCGGCTAAACACGGCGTGGAATTGATCGTGGTCAAACTCACCGAAGCCAAGCGCGGCTTCGTCCTCCTCCCCAGGCGTTGGGTGGTGGAACGCTCCTTTGCTTGGGCCAGTCGCTTCCGCCGATTGGCACGTGACTATGAGCGCTTGCCTTCGTCGGTCGCCGGTCTGCACTGGCTCGCTTTCCTCACTCTCATGCTCCAATCTCTCCTCCGCTAAAGTTCAGAACACGCTCTAGCCGTTGTGGGTTTTGTCATTTGCGGTTGCGAAGTACGCCAGTGACAGTCTCGAAGGCGTCAGCGACGCTGATGCTGAAAATGCCGCCCTTTCCGGCGTCGAATGCCTCGCGCCACATACGATAGCCTTCGACGAAGTCAGGAACTGGGCCGGACTCGCGTTCCAGCGTCGTGACGCTCTGTTCGATGGCAGACTCAGCAAATGGCAAATGCTGAATCGATGTTTGGCCGTCTCCGTAGGAAACGCCGGAAAGAGCGATGTGAACAATGGTGCCGACCTTGCCGCCGTTCTCGACGCGCAGGATGGTAAGTCTGGCGTTGGGCTGGCCCGGAGGCGTCTTGAAAGCCCAAGTCTGGCCCGCGTGAAACTTGGAGGCAATTTGTGCGGAAGTAGTCGGTCGCGTGGGCGCGGGGGTAACGAGGCCGACAGTTTTGTCGGTTTCGTGACCTATGACTGTTGTCTGAGGAGGCTTCTTTGAACAGGCGCTGAAGAGGAAAGAAAATAATCCCATAGTGATCAAAAGCGTTCGGCTCATGTGCTAGACGTAGGTAGGGTCAGATAAGATGAAAGCAGTTCTGCTGCGAGCGTTCATCTCCATGTGACGGATGGTGCCATGTCTGGATGGTTGCGCTGACAATCGGCGAAACAAGTCTGGAGCTGTTCGTAGGCTCTGGGAACAACGGTGCGCAGATGCTCAGTGCTGAACAGAACCAACCGACTCGGGAAACAACCGTAGCCAGTAAGAACGTCCCAGAACGCATCCCAGTTGCGGCCGTAGAAATGTGGAAAATGAAGCGCACTGGCGAAAAGCTCGTGAACCTCATCCTCGGAAGTGATGCCCGCGAAGTCGAGATGCACCTCGGCCTCGCTTTCCCGATTGGCGTCGAACTTCGTGTTACTCATTGGGGTGACGGGATCAGACCTGTTCGCTGAAGCGCATCGTC
>NZ_JBDUCX010000216.1:0-11825 GCF_040003245.1 Chthoniobacter sp. | reverse complement strand
CCACCGCCACCCCGCGCACCGCCTCGATGTCCGCCCGCGTCACCGGCTGGCGATAGGCAATGATCGCCAGCGTCTCCAGTTGCGGGCCACTCAGCCGCGTCGGCTTGGCTTCCGGATAGAGCTGGCGGACCCACGGCGCGTAGGCCGATTCGCTGACCAGCGTCCAGCCATTGATCCGCTCCACGATCTGGAACGCCCGTCCACTCGCGACCAACTCCGCCTGCAATTCCGCCAGCGCCGCGAGCACGTCGTCCGCCTTCGCCTTGGCAAAATCCAGCGCGCTCTGGTCCTCGGTTCCCTCCCCCGCAGCACGCAATGCCGCCACGATCTCCTTCGTCAGGAGCGGCTTGGGCGAAGCGAAAACGAGCGCTTCTATGACTTGTTTCAGGGTCATGGTGGCGAAAAGACTTTCCACGAATTACGCGCGCCGCAATTCGATTTCCCCGAACACTTCCTCTTGCACGGCTTTCAATTGCTTGAGCCGGATCAGTTCCAACAGCGCCAGGAAGGTCACCACGATCTCCGTGCGCGAGGCCACGGTGGCAAAAAGCTCGGTGAACTTCAGCGGCACGCCGCTGCCGGTCATTTTCATGATGAAATCGATCTTGTCCGAGACCGTGTAATTTTCCTCGAAAATCTCGCGCAAGTCCTCGCTCTTCGAGGCGATGCGCTTGAGCACGTTGTTGAAGGCGTTGATAAGGTCGAAGACGCTCACGTCGCCCAGCGGGCGCTCCGGCTGCGCGGTCTCCGGCGATTCCGCCATGCGGGCGAAGAGATTGCTCTGGTCCACCTCGCGTTGCGAGAGATGCGCCGCCGCGTCCTTGAATTTCTTGTACTCCACGAGCTGCCGGATCAGGTCCCAGCGCGGATCATCTTCCTCGGCCTCCTCTTCGGGCGGCTGCACCGCGGCGGGCAGCAACGCACGGCTCTTCAGGTAAATGAGATTCGCCGCCATGACCACGAACTCACCCGCGAGCTCCAGGTCCAGCACCTTGAACGCCTCCATGAACTCGAGGTACTGCGCGGTGATGCGCTCGAGCGAAATGTCGTAGATGTCCACTTCATCCTTTTTGATGAGATAGAGCAGCAGATCGAGCGGGCCTTCGAAGACCTCGAGTTTGACTTTATATTCCTGGGACATGGAGCGGGCGAGACTACGCGCCCTCCCGCTGGGTTGAAAAGCGGCAAGTGCGCGTTACCGGAAACCGGCTGGTCGATCGGGCTTAATTCCCGCCCGGAGCTCCCGGCATTGCCATGCTCTGGTAGCCGGCCGGCACGTCGAATTCCTTGGCGTCCACGTCCTGCTCCTTTACCGAGGTGATCGTGCTGGTCACTTTCGACCCCTGCATCGTGGTCTCCGTCTTGATCGCCGGCCCGGGCAGCGTCGTGGTATCGGGACCCATCTGCATCCCACCGAAAAAGCCGCTGCGCATCTGTTTCTCAAACGCCTTCAAGGCAGCCGCTTGCGGGTGATTCTTGGCCACCCACAGCTTCGAGGTGATGTTCCCATCGGTCCATGTGTAGACCGCACAATCAAAGTCACCCACCTTCTCGGATTCGCCGGTGGCTTTCAACTCGGGCGCGGCGCCTCCCTTTACCCCCGTCTTCTGCTTGGCCGCCTCCATCGCCTTCTTGAGCACCTCCGCATTCGTCTTCACCGCCATTTTCTGGGCATGAATGAGCTGTACCGAATCACCCGTCTTGGTATCCACGATCGAGCTCATCGCGCCCGCGGGCCCATCGGGAATATCCACGCGCAGCTTGTCCCCCTTCACCTTCGTCGTCGTGGCGGTGTTGAGTTGCGGGCTTTCGATCTTGGATTCGATGACCCAATCCGCTGAGGCGGTGGTGATAAAAATAGCAGACGCGGCGAGAGCGGAGAGGAAGGCTTTCATAAACGGGCAACAACTCTCGCGTGCGAAAGCCCCGGCGGGAAGCGAAATCGGGGAGGCGGAGGGGGAATTAACATGTTTCAAAATACCTTTGACCTCCCCGGCGACTCTCGTTTGTCATGCCCCGCCCTCATGAGCACCACTACCGCCGACTTCCTGCTCATCGACAACAGCAACTCCTTCACGAAGTTCGCCCTTTCCACGCGGGACAAAGTCGGGCCCGCCCGCAAGCTCCGCACCGCCGAACTCGACGCCGGCAGCCTGAAAAACGCCCTCTTTGGCTGGCAATGGCAGACCGCCGTGCTCTCCAGCGTGGTGCCGTCCAAGGGCGACGTGATCGCGGATTTCCTTTCGCCCTCGCCCGTCGTGCGCGTCGGCGCCAAGACCAAGCTCGGCGTCGGCATCGATTACCCGCAACCGAAGACCATCGGTGGCGATCGACTGGCCAATGCTGCCGCCGCCTTCGCGGAATTCGGCGCGCCCATCGTGGTGGTCGATTTCGGCACCGCCGTCACTTTCGACATCGTCTCCGCCGCGGGCAATTACGTCGGCGGCGTCATCGCCCCGGGTCTGGAAGCGATGACCGACTACCTGCACCAACGGACGGCCCTCCTCCCAAAGATCACCCTCCTCGAACCCCCGAGTGCCATCGGCAAATCCACCAAGCACGCCATGCTCGCCGGCGCCGTCTACGGCTATCGCGGCCTCGTCCGCCAGATCCTCCAGGAAATCGCCAAGGAACTCGGCCTCAAGAAACTCCCCGTGGTCGCCACCGGCGGCTACGCCGAACTCATCGCCGCCGGCCTCCCCGAGATGAAAAAAGTCGTCCCCGATCTCACCCTCGACGGCCTGCGCATCATCGGCCGGTTGAATTCCTAACGGCGGATTGCCAAAGGGGCGTTTGCGAGGGAGAATTGGATATGCCGAAAACGCTCGAAGCCATCACGCAGGATGTCCTGGAGTTACCGCGCGCGCAGCGCCTGGCTCTCGCCCGCATCATCTTCGATCTCGATGACGAATCCGCAGATCCGGATGCGGAAGCCGCTTGGGACGCAGAGATCCGTGTGCGGTTGAAGAAATATGATGAGGGCCAGCTCGAGACTGTTCCCTACGAAACTTTCCGCGCGGAAATGGAGAGACGTTTCGGACGGTGAACCTGCGGATCCCCAGCAACGTCCGGCGGGAAATTCAAGAAGCAGCCGAATACTACGAGGGGGAACGGGCCGGCCTCGGGGACCATTTCTGGCAGGAAGTGGACATGCATGTGCGCTGGATTCAGGCAAACCCAACCGTACCACGGCTGCGCGGCGGTGATTATCGACGCGTTAACCTGAAGGTATTCCCGTACTACATTGCCTGCGCGATTCGTCACGAAGCGATCGTTCTGCTGGCCGTAGCTCACGGTCACCGCAAACCCCATTATTGGACGGAGACCTGATCTCCTGCCATCACCACTCTCCCCGTCCCTACAACTTCTGCCAGTCCGGCTTCCGGTCGTAGACCCACCGATAATACTCCGTCCGCGCCAGCTTCGTCGCCGCGCCTTCGTCGATGATGCACGTCGCCACCGGGTGCATCTGCAAAATCGACGCCGGGTTCATCGCCGTGATCGGGCCCTCCACCGCCCCGGCGATCGCTTCCGCCTTCTTGTCGCCGAACGCCAGGATGATCACGTGCCGCGCGTCCATGATCGTCCCCACACCCATCGTGACGACATGAAACGGTACCTTGTCCGCGTCCCCGAAGGCCTGCGCATTGTCCCGCCGCGTCTCGGCGGTGAGCGTCTTGATGCGCGTGCGTGACGCCAGCGACGACGACGGCTCGTTGAACCCGATGTGCCCGTCGCTGCCGATGCCGAGCACCTGGAGATCGATGCCACCCGTGGCCACGATCGCCTCTTCGTACTTCCGGCAAAACGCCGGGATGTGCGACGACAACCCATCGGGAATGTGCACCCGCTCGCGCTGCACGTTGATCTGCCCGAAAAAGTTCTCCCACATGAAGGCGTGATAACTCGCCGGATGCTCCGGCGGCAGTCCCACGTATTCGTCGAGGTTGAAGGTGGTGACCCCGCTGAAATCGAGCCCCTGTTCCTTGTGCATGCGCACCAACTCCCGGTACATCGGGAGCGGCGTGCTGCCCGTCGCCAGGCCGAGCACCGCGTGGGGCTTGTCCCGCACCAGGCGCGCCACATGCCGCGCCGCGATCATCGATGCATCGTCCGCTGTCGGTTGAATGATGATTTCCATGTTTACCTTTCGAGCCGCTGCCGGAGTTTGGCGGTCACATCCGCCTTGAAGCGATCAATAAATCCGGTCACGTAGCCGACGATGTCCAGCGAGTCGTCAGCGGCCAGCGGCGTCAGGTCCATGGCAAAGGAGAGCGCATCGCTCTGGTCCACGCCGTGGCTTTCGAAAAACGTCGCATTCGCCCGGCGCCGCCCGACCACCGCGAGGTCGTAACGCTTGCCTCCCGCGATCTGCGAATCGAAGAGCCCATTCAACGCCGCGGCGAGGTTCTCGTGCCCACACACATCGTGGACCACCTTCTCCGCATCGGGCAGCCAGTCGAGATCCCGCCACACTTCGCAGCCATAGACGGCCTGCGGACGTTCCTGGCGCGGCATCTCGCGGATCGCCTGGAGCACCGCCACCACCACCGCCACGTGCGTCTCGTGCTTGTCCGCCGGATTGTGCGTGTAGACCACCCGGGGTTGCGCGGCGGCGAGAAGATCGATGAGATCATCCTTCAAGCGCTCATCGCACGGGTCCTTCACAATCTTGCTCGGATAATCGAGCTGCACCATCGCCGCATAGCGCCCCACGATCGCCGCCTGCCGCTGCTCCTGCCGGCGCACGCCCATCATCTCTTCATCGGAATATTTCGCGTACGACCCCGTGCGCGAACTGCCCGCGCCGTTCGTGCAAGTCACCCCGCCGAACCAATCCGCCTCGCTGTGGTAACACGCCTGGATGCCGTGAAAGGCCATGAACTCCAGATCGTCCTGATGCGCGCCGACTCCCAGGTGCGTGATGCGCCCCAGCGCCGCGGCGGGGTCTTTCCCATCGGGAATGAAGATGTCGGCGGAGGGATGGCGAAGCTGCATACCGTGCAAGTTGCTCCTATCGGTGTAGCGCGGGCAAGCTCGCCGCGGCCACCGCCTGGCCATGCCGCTTGTCCTTTTCCTCCGGCGTGCGCAGCCGGATCTTCTCGGCCAGCTCGGGAAACTCCGCGCGCAGCACTTCGCCGGCTTTCTCCATGATCACCGCGCCGCCTTCCCCGCTCGTCGCCCGGCCGAGGATGAGCAGATTCCGAATCTCATAAAAGTTCGCGAGATGTGCGATGGTGTAGCCAAAGCAAACGCCGATCGTCTCGTAAATCCGGCGCGCCCGCTCATCGCCCGCCGCCATCAGCCGCTGCACCTCCACGAGCTGCTCGGCAAATTTCATTCCCGCCGGAAATTTCAATCCCGCCAACGGCGCCAGACGCGCCACCCCTTGCTGGCAAAAGTACTGCACCGCGCACCCGCGATCCCCGCTCCATTCGTCCACCGGCGCATTCTCCCGATAGTCGATCGGCACAAAAGCCAGCTCATTGAGCCACGGCGTGATCGACCCATCCGCGGTCACATAGCCCCCCGCGACACTCGTCCCCATGGAAATCCCGAGCACCCCATTCTCCCCCATGCTCATTGAGCCGGCCAGCGCCGTCACTTCCCCATCGTTCACCACCTCGAACGGCACCCCACCCCACGCCTTCTGCAACTCAAAGAAAATCCGCCGGATGCGCCGGTCGAAATCCGCCGGCGCCACCCCGCGAAAGAGCGAAGCCACCCGCACCTCATTATTCACATACACGCCCGCCGAACTCCCGCCGATCGCATCCACCCGCGGCAAATGCGCCGCCGCCCGCCGCAACGTGTCATCGATCCCATCGTAGTGATACTGCGGATCACTCTCGAAATACGGGTCCCAATTCACCTCTTCCGAAAAGACCACCCGCCCATCGATCACCGCCGCACACTTACGATCCGAGCCCCCGAGATCGAAGCCGATGCGGCACCCATCGAGATGCCGCCCCAGCGCCAGGGAACTTTCGCGCGCCTCGGGCATCGCCTTGAGTTCCACCGCCTCCACGATCAGGTCGCGCCCATGGATCTTCGTTCCCATGAATTCGCAGTCGAACTTCCGTTCGCCCGCCGGCTGGTAAATCTCCCCCAGCATTCGCGCAATCGCCGGGTCGCCCCCGATCATCACCCGATGCCCGCCCCGCGCCCAGAGGAGAAATTTCACAAGCCGCTCCACGTACTGGCGATTCAGCGCCACATTCTCGCCCGCATGCGCCAGCACCGCCGTATCGAACCGCGAAATCGTCCCATCCGTCCGCTCCAGCGCTATCGCCAGCGGATGCACCCCCGGATTCCCCTCGCACCGCGCGCGGTAGGCGCGATTCCACAGCTCCGCCGGAACGAAACCGGGATCGAGCGGAGGCGTGATGGCAGGGCGGATATCCATGAAAGGGGCCGGCATCATTAAAGTGGCATCAAAAGTCTGACCAGACTTTTTCGATGATTCCGCCGGATTCTCAGATATGCCACCCTGCAATTAACGCCCCATTCCCCTCCCGATCAAGGGAGGCCGCGCAGCCGCTCCGCCTCGGATTGGCCGCCTTTTGAGAAAAGCAAATTGCCGCACACGCAGAGACCACACTGATCCCGTTTAATCAGTATGACACTGCGCAAGCGGCATAAAATCGTCCTGCTCTTCTGGGTTCCTTTCTGGTCACTCGCTCTTTTGAGCGTCGCCCTCATCGGCTGGGGTACGGGCTTCATTCATTTTTGAAGCACGCCTCGACAATTACTTCTGAACCGATGATCGACCAGCCCTGCTCCGACGCCATCTGCCGGGAAATGTCCGGCGAAATGGAGGATATGGCGCGTTGGCTCTCCGGAGGCGGTTTGAGTCCCGAGCAGTTTCGTTTGAGTTTGACCGAGCTGGAAGGCCGCAAACTGCAACGGTTTGGGCTGAAAATGACCAGTTCGGTTTCCGCGAGTAAAATCGTCCATTTCACCCTGCGCTTTGTGGAAACCGGGGAATTCTGCTCCAGCATGAATGTCGACCCCGCGACCGGCGCGATGAGCGTTCAGCACGCCTGTGCGTTGGCTCCCCGGTGACCTCTCCCGCGCAACGACCCACCGACGCGCGTCAATGGCCGGCCATTCGCAGCCCTCGAACCCTGGCATCCCGACTGCTTTGCAACTACGAGCAATGAAACGCACTCCGACCACTCCCAAGCTCCAGTGGCTGCGTGGGACCAAAGGCAATCGTCTCGGTCTCATTCTCCCTGCCAGGTAATCTTCCGCCGCGTCAGCAGTCACTGCGCATCAGTGCGACCTGCGGCGTCAGTTCCTGACGCTGGCGTATTCCGCCGCATCACTCTCGGCGCCTTTCTCCGCCGTGTCAGGCACCAGGGATCGAATCCCGATGTGGCTGCTACTACTTTTTCGCCGGCGGGACGGCTTCTGGATAGATCATATATCTCATGAGGGTGGCATTCCCATGGTTCACCTTCCAAATAAACCTTTCGGTCACCGGACCTTTTTCACATTTCGAATTGTAGTTAAAAAAGACCGTCCCATCGGGGTTCTCCTTGGCGTAGACCCGGACGGAACTGAGGAAGTCTCCGAACTTCGCCTGCATCTCATTCATAACGCCCAGGATACTGGCCTTCTCCTGCCTCCGGAAAAACGGATCGGCCTCCTGATAGATCTCCTCGAAATGGCCGGCATTGAACTGCGCGTGAAAGTGGGCAACGGCGTAGGAAGCCGCGGTCTGATCATCACTATAATACCGTGCTTGGGCCGGAATGATCCCCTTCCGGGCCAGCAGGAACACGAGCCCCATCATCGTACAGACGATGGCCGAGCTGATGAGCACTTTCAATCGTGTGCGCGGGTTCATGGGGGCCTTCCTGTCCGCGTCTTATTTCCCCGGCTCGATCAAGGACTCACCGGCGCCCGATTCATCCGCCAGCTTGAACCTTTCCTTGCCGCACACAAACCGGACGGGCCCGGGCGTGCCACTGTTGTTGTGCGTGATCGTCATGCGCATTTCGGATGGCTCCTCACCGAAGCGCCCCCGCTCGAACACCTTGATTTCGCCGACGATCATCCGATGGCCGGTGTTCATCGCTCCCGCGCCCGCGAGCGTCCCATCGTCCTTGAACCAATAGTAACTCATCCATCCGTGCCCGGGAGAAAACTCCAGGTCGTGCACCAGGAAGAGGCAATGCAAATGCTCCCCGGATCCCGAGATGATCGGCAGTTCGAGCAAGCGATCGCTCGGCGGCCACCATCTTGTTTTCTCGAACGCGAACTGCCGAAACATCGATTGCAGGTCGGCCGCTTGCCGCACCAGGCCGGCCCGCGCGAAGTTTTCCGGTTTCGACAGGAGACTATCCAGCGCTTCCCACCACGACTGCTCTTTGCCGCAGGCAGTCTCGTGACCGGGCTGCCAGATCACCTGGAACAACTCCGCGGCCGGCCGCGGATCAGCCCGTCTCCACGGCACATCGATCGCCACCGTTTGGGCCAGCCGGTCGAACTCCCAGCGCAAAGCCAGATCCCCGCAAACCCGATTCAGAAGCTCCCTGGCAGAGCGCGGAGATTGCAACCACTCATCCTGCACCGCCAATGGCCGTCCCTCCATTTTCCCGACCACCCGCATCAACTTCGCGGTATCATCCGGGCAAATCATCTTCCACCCCGTGGCCTTCTGAAGCTGCGTCATCGCCTCATCAAAGGAAGTGTAATGCGCAGGCAGCAAGACCTTCGCTTCCAAAGGATCGGGGCTCTGCGCCCGGCCGATACCACAGCACGCCACGAGAATCAGGAGGGCCGAGGCCAGGACGCTTTTCATGATCGAGGGGAACATCGTCGCGGATAGTCTGCCTCATCCGTAGATTTTCTCATTCGATATTGCCAGCGCTCGCTGCGCTTGGGTGTAGGGCGCGTGTCCCCACGCGCCGGGATGGCGCGGCCATCCAGATTCTCACTCGGCGCGTGAGGACACGCGCCCTACACCTGTGATCGCCGCGAATTCATGAACACGGCGGAAACATTGCCACGGACTCGTAGTCGCAGAATCGCCGCCACCATCTCCACACCTCATGCCGTGTCCGCCGCAAATCGGGTGACAACCTAAACCGAAACTGCTCTAGGATGTCAGGAAAGAGGATGAACTCCCCGTCATTGAAAATCGCTCTGCTCGCGGGCGGGTTGTGCCTGGTCTTCCAAGCCACCAGCCGGGCCGGCACGGAAAAGCAATTCCCGGATTACAACTTCGCCGTCACCGTCCCGGATTCCTGGGCGGACCGGACGAGCAGCATGAAACAAAAAGGCGTGGTCATCGCCTACGGTGATCCCGCGCACACGCGCCTGATCTATGTGCTGACGACAACCGAAAACCCACCCACCACCGAGGCGGACGCCAGTTTTGCCGCCGGCTATGAAAAGGGACTGGAGCGTTCGGGAGGCAGCAAGCGGATCTCCAGCCGGTTTGTGGAAGTGCATGGCATCATGAGCTACGAGCGTACCGGCTCCATGGCCCCGAAGGGCAAGAGCATCTCCACCCTCGCGAGAAACATCCCCATCCGCGGTCGGTTTTACGCGATCACGGCGATGCGTTTCGATGGCGGCCTGGCCGGTGAAGACGCGGAGATTCGCAGCTTCGTCGAAAGCTTCCGTTTCCTCACGCCCCCACAACGTGTCCTGGATTCATCCGCAGCGGTTCGGTTTGGTTCTTTCGTCAGTCAGTCGATGCTCACCATCGCCGCCATCATCGGCGTCATCATGCTCATCCGCCACATCTCCCGATCCAATCGCCCGCCCCGCCCCCCACCGCTGCCCACAGCCCCACCTCCGCCTCCCAAATCTCCGCCCCCGCTCCCGGAATAGGCGAAGGCTTCCCCGTAAAGCGTCCTGCTCGCCATCGCACGAGGACCAACAAAACCGCCGTTGACCACACCTTTGACGTGATACAGCAATGTCTGACGATGAAACCGGCCAAGGTCCGCGACCTCACCACCCTCTCACCAAGCAAAGCCCGCCAGCCGGTAAGATCAGTTGGGCCGCGCGCTTGGCGAAGCGTCCACCGGTCGACAAAGGTCTTTCCGAGAAAGCACGCCAAAAGCTGTGGTCGGCTTTGCGGGATTGAACCACTGTGGACACCGGCACTTGATTCAAACTCGGGTCTTCTCGTTACGAAAGTGAGGCTTTCGTAACGCACTTGCGTGGGTGCAATTGCATCGCGTGGAGGTGCAGGCGGAAGCAACCCATCAGGTGTCAAGAGTCGACGCTGATTCCCGAATGGCAAATGGGCCTCGAACGACATCTACACCAACTCGCGGAAGGTGACGCTTTCCAACAGTCTAAAACTAGTGCCCCGCCCCAGATTTCACCAAGCGTTTGGGCGCCCCCAGCGGCTCGTGCAGTGATAGTGGGAATGAGGAAAGCAGGAAAGCAGGAAAGCGGGACAAAACGGAGGCGGGTTGTGCAGTGAGCCCAGGAGCGGTGTGATCGAGGTCAACTCTTGACATTGGATGACGCGGCAGAAACGGTTCCTCCGCAAGACCTCCACCATGGCCTCCAAAAAACTGCCGGCCCGTCTCGTCACCGATTACTCGGTCGAAGAACTGGCGGCGTTCCGCGAGGCGTTCCAGCCCTTGGCGCAGCGTTTTCGCCGGCGCTCACAGCTCTGCTGGTACGCGACCATCCCGGCCTTGCTGTTCTATTTTCTGTGGGTCTGGTTGCCGGAGCCCTTCTCGACGGTAGCCCTGTGGCTGACCGGTGGTTTCGGACTCTTCGCGCTGGTGAATGCGCCGTTCCTGCCCCGGTGCCCGGCGTGCCAGGCCGGGCTCAATGCCGACGGTCCCTACTGTCCCATGTGTGGGAAGCGATCGTTGCGGTCCAGGGGGATCTTGCTTTCGCCGGAGTGCGACTCGTGCGGCCGGCGGATGCGACGCAGTAACGCCGGAACGCGATTGTACCGGATCCGCGCGTGCTCCCACTGCGGGGTGATGCTGGACGACGAAGGCCTGGGCCATTGAGACCTCCACTTTGGTCCCGGGAAAAATGTCGGCGGCTGAGGAATCGAACCTCGCCCGGTTTATTGCCGGGATTCCGCAGATTTGCACTGCTGCCGCCTGCATCCTCAGACGCAGGAACGATGCCGTTCGTTCACGACAATTGGGCCGGACGGCCCGGCCGTGTCACGCATGTCGCGCGGCTTGCGCAGGTGTATAGGGCGCGTGTCCCCACGCGCCGGGCTGATGGCGCCAACCCGCCTCACTCCCGGCGCGTGGGGACACGCGCCCTACACTTTAGTCCGCGGTCGGGAAAGGAGACGGGGCGGATTTGACGACCTGGAGCTGTTCGCGGTCGATCCAGACGATCTGGTTCCGGTAGTTGATCGGCATCATGCTGGGAGGCAGCCCTGCGGAAGGAATGGTGGCAAGTTCTCCGGTGACGAGGTCACGGACGGTTACGAATGCAGGCATTTCGTCTTTCATTTTGGATAACGTCACAACCGTATATATACGCATATACTATAATTACAATAAGAATCGCGGATTATTTCGGCTTCGGATTTCCGGCGGTGCGGGGTGCGGGCGGGAGGTAGCACGGCGAGGGACGGCAGAAGATTGACCTCGCTGCCGCCGCTCCGCACTCTGGAGGCGATATTCTCTTCCATGGACACCACACGCAAAGCCATCGGCATCGACTTCGGCGGAACCACCATCAAATCGGCGGTCGTGGAGGATGGCCGGTTGATCGGGCACGGGGAGATGATCGAGACCGAACGGCATCACGGGGCGGCATCGCTCATCGAGGAGATCTTGTGGGTCATTGACGCATTGCGGGCGACGCACCCGGAG
>NZ_JBDUCX010000215.1:0-11838 GCF_040003245.1 Chthoniobacter sp. | reverse complement strand
GCGCGCAAGCCATCGGCCACGACGGCGTGGACAAACGCATCGACGTGCTGGCCACCGCGCTCAAGGCCGGAATGACCGTTCACGACCTGGCCGAACTCGAATTAGCCTACGCGCCGCCTTACGGATCAGCCAAAGACCCCGTCAACCTCGCCGGCATGGCCGCGCAAAATGTGCTCGCCGGTGATGTGGCGCTCACGCAGTGGAACGAAGTTGCGGCGCTCGATCCCCGCACCACGTTGCTGCTCGATGTCCGCCGTCCCGACGAACGCGCCCGCGGATTCATTCCCGGCTCGACGCACATCCCGCTGGATGAGTTGCGCCAGCGCCTGAACGAGCTGCCGCGCGATCGCGAAATCGTCGCCTACTGCCAGAGCGGCCAGCGCTCCTACAACGCCTCGCGCATCCTGAGCCAGCATGGCTTCCGCGCGCGCAACCTCTCGGGCGCGTATCGCACCTGGCAGATCACCCAACCATCTCAAAATGAAAACCATCCAAGTCTATGACCCGCCCATGTGCTGCGCCACCGGCGTCTGCGGCACCGACATTGATTCTGATCTCGTCAGCTTCGCCGCGATGCTCTCGCAACTCGGCACGCAAGGCATCAAAATCGAACGTTACAACCTCGGCCAGCAGCCGATGGCCTTCGTGCAAAATCCGGCCGTCAAAGCCTTGCTGGAGGCAGAGAAGACAGAGGCACTGCCGCTCATCTTTCTCGATGGAGAGCTTCGACTGAAGGGGCGCTACCCGACCGCCGAAGAGCGTCCAGCCTTCTTCCGCGCGGCGCTCGGCAAGGATGAGGCGGTGGCCTCGTGAACTTGCCGACCTACCTGCCCGATCCTGCCAAGACCACGCGCTATCTCTTTTTCACGGGCAAGGGTGGCGTGGGCAAAACTTCGCTCTCGTGCGCCACGGCCTTGAAGCTCGTCGAGGCGGGCAGGCGCGTGCTGCTCGTGAGCACCGACCCCGCTTCCAATCTGGATGAGGTGCTGGAAACGAAACTTACGAACCAGCCCACGCCCATCGCCGGTGCGCCGGGGCTCGATGCGCTGAACATCAATCCCGTGGAAGCCGCGGCGGCGTATCGCGAGCGCTTGATCGGACCGGTGCGTGGCCTCCTGCCGGAGGCGGCGTTGCGCAGCATGGAGGAGCAGCTTTCCGGATCATGCACGGTCGAGATCGCGGCCTTCGATGAGTTCTCGGGTCTGATCAGAAATCCAGAGGCGGTGAAGGATTACGATCATGTCGTCTTCGACACCGCGCCCACCGGCCACACGCTACGGCTGATGAGTCTGGCTAAGGCGTGGGATCAATTCCTCGACGCCAACACCAGCGGCACGTCCTGCCTCGGCCCGCTCGCGGGTTTGGAAAAGCAGCGCGTCATTTACGAAGCCACCGTCAAGACGCTGGCCGATGCCACCGCGACTACGCTCGTGCTGGTCAGCCGTCCGCAACTCGCTGCCCTGAGAGAGGCGGAGCGCACGTCCAAGGAATTGCGCGCCCTCGGCGTGAGCAATCAGTGCCTCATCATCAACGGCATCTTTGAAACCAAGTGCCCCGCGGATGTCACCGCGCAAGCGATGCAGAGGCGAGGGCTGTCTGCTTTGGCGTCGGCGAGCGCCTTCATCGGCAGCCTGGCCAGTTTCATCGTGCCACTGAGGCCGATCAACATTCTCGGCATCGCCGGACTGCGCGTGCTGCTGGATGGCGATGGCAACGCAACCGGCACGCCGCCGCTGCGTGACGACTGGACACTGCCAGAAATGGAAAGCCTCGAAGACCTCGTTGCCGTCATCGAGCAGCAGGGCAGCGGCGTGGTGATGACGATGGGCAAAGGCGGCGTGGGCAAAACCACCGTCGCCGCGGCCATCGCCGTGATGCTGGCGCGGCGCGGCCATCCCGTGCATCTCAGCACCACCGATCCCGCCGCACATGTCGCGCAGACGCTGGCGGGTCAGGTGGATGGGCTCATGCTCAGCAAGATCGATCCCGCAGCGGAGACCGCTGCCTATCAAGCGGAGGTCATCCACGCGCAAGGTGCCGCGATGGACGAGGCCGCCCGGTCCTTGCTGGAGGAAGACCTGCGCTCGCCCTGCACCGAGGAAATCGCCGTGTTCCGCGCTTTCGCCCGCGAGGTCGGTCAAGGAACGAACCGCTTCGTCGTGCTCGATACCGCGCCGACCGGCCACACGCTGCTTCTGCTCGATGCCAGCGAGGCTTATCAGCGCGAACTGGAACGTCAGGCCCGCACGACCCAGCCCGAAGAAGTGCTGCGACTGCTGGAGCGGCTGCGCGATCCAGCGTTCACCCGCATCCTCCTCGTCACGCTGCCGGAAGCGACGCCCGTGCATGAGGCCGCCGCATTGCAGGAAGATTTGCGCCGCGCGCACATCGAGCCGTTTGCGTGGGTCATCAACCAAAGCCTGCTCCAAAGCGGCTCCTGCGATCCGCTGCTTCAACGACGCGAAGACGCCGAGCATCGCTACCTTCGCGAAGTTGTGGAAAACCACGCGGCCCGCACCGCCTGGTTGCCCTGGCAGCCGGAGGAACCCATCGGCCCGGATGCGTTGGCGCAATTGGCATCGTCCAATCTCGAACCCGTTCTTGTCCACGCCGCGGACTGAACCTTTCGCGATGAAAGCCACCTTGGAGAAGCCACCGGCCCGCGGAGCAGAAAGCCGCGCGATACCTAAAACCGCTCAAGCGCTGCCGCCCGGTTTGCCTTGGTATTCGCCGACTCGTCTTTGGCAGCGAAAGTCCACGTTCATCGCGGCGCTTTCCATCACGGCGATCGTCGTCCATCTGGTGCTCCGCTTCGGCCTCCACACGTTGGCGAGCGCTTACCAGATTCCCTTGCTGGCCACGCTCGTTCTCGGCGGCTTGCCGATGCTCTACGATCTTCTGCGGAAGTTGCTCAAGCGGGAGTTTGGTTCCGATCTTCTGGGCGGCATTTCCATCATCACCTCCGTCCTGCTTGGCGAATATCTCGCGGGCACGATCATCGTGTTGATGCTCGCAGGAGGTGAAGCGTTGGAGAGTTACGCGCTGCGCAGCGCCTCCTCGGTGCTCGCCGCGCTGGCGAAGCGGATGCCATCGGTCGCTCATCGCAAAAGCGGACCGGACATGCTCGACGTTGCGTTGGCGGACATCGCCGTGGGTGACACGCTCGTGATCTATCCGCACGAGATTTGCCCGGCGGACGGCGTGGTGACGGAGGGCCACGGCGTGATGGATGAATCCTACCTGACGGGCGAGCCCTTCCAGATCACCAAGACCTCCGGCTCGACGGTGATCTCGGGCGCGGTCAACGGCGAGTCGGCACTCACCTTCCGCACGACCCAGCTCGCGGCGGATTCGCGCTACGCGAAGATCATGGAAGTGATGCGCGAGTCGGAGAGCAAACGTCCCCACTTGCAGAGGCTGGGCGATCAACTCGGCTCGATCTACACGCCGGTGGCACTGAGCGTGGCGGCATTGGCGTGGGTGCTCAGCGGTGAGTCGATCCGCTTCCTCGCGGTGCTGGTCATTGCCACGCCGTGCCCGCTGCTTCTCGCCATCCCGATCGCGATCATCGGCTCGATTTCCCTCTGCGCGCGGCGGGCGATCATCGTCAAGACGCCAGTGGTGCTCGAACAAATTGCCGGATGCCGCACCGCGATCTTCGACAAGACCGGGACGCTCACCTACGGCGAGCCGAAGCTCACGGAGCAGCTCCTCGCGCCCGGCTTCGAGCAAAAGGAAGTGCTGAAACTCGTGGCGAGCCTGGAGCGTTACTCGAAGCATCCACTGGCCCGCGCCATTCTCGCTGCCGCGAAGGAAGCGGGAATCACGCTCCCGGAAGCAACCGAGGTCGGAGAGGAGCCGGGCCACGGGTTGCGCGGCATCGTCTCCGGCCATGAGTTGCAGGTCACCAGCCGGAACAAATTGCTCGCGCAGAAAATCACCGGCGCTGAGCTTCTCCCACCAGTCGCCGGCGGACTCGAATGTGTGGTAGTGATCGATGGCAAATACGCCGCAGCCTTGCGCTTCCGTGATGCGCCGCGCGCGGAAAGTCGATCGTTCGTGAATCACCTCGGACCGAAACACCATTTCGACCGCGTGATGATCGTCTCGGGAGATCGCGAATCGGAAGTGCGTTACCTCGCCGAGCAGGTCGGAATCACCGAGATTTACGCGCAACAAAGCCCCGAACAAAAACTCGCGCTCGTTCGCGCGGAAACGGCGAAAGCGAAGACGCTCTACGTCGGCGACGGCATCAACGACGCCCCGGCGATGATGGCTGCCACGGTCGGCATGGCGATCGGCCAAAACAGCGATGTGACCGCCGAAGCCGCCGGCGTCGTCGTCATGGATAACTCGCTTAAAAAGGTGGACGAGTTCATGCACATCAGCAGTCGGATGCGGATCATCGCCCTGCAAAGCGCGGTCGGCGGCATGGCGCTGAGCGTCATCGGCATGATCTTCGCCGCCACCGGCCACCTCAGTCCGGTGAACGGCGCCATCGCTCAGGAAATCATCGACGTGCTGGCCGTGCTGAACGCATTGCGCGCGGCCTTTCCACCGAAGGTCATTACCGACCTATGACCGCGAGCCCGCCATCGCCCGAAGCCGGTGCGGATTCCAAAGCGGCTACGGCTCAATGGGAGGCCGGTCCATCGGGCGGTGAATGCACGGTGAAAGTGGGCGGCGATTGGCAGCTCAGCGACCCGGTTCCGAATTGGTCCGCGCTGCTCAACCAGCGAGCGGCGACCGACGTGCGCGTGATGCCGCAGGATCTCGGCAAGTGGGACACCTCGCTCGTGCTCTTCCTCGTGCATGGCCGCGCGTGGTGCGTGGCGTCAAAGCACGAATTTCTCGCTGAAGCGCTCCCCGACAATTTGCAGAAGCTCCTGCAGCAGGTCGCGGAGGTCAGTGCGCAAAAGACGAAACGGAAGGCGTCCATCGAATCGCCCTTGGTGCTGGCGAGCAGCATCGCGAAAAAGTGGACAGGCAAGGTCACGGAGGTCGTGGCGTTCGTCGGAGAATGCACGCTCGGTTTCGTGGGCCTGGTCAGAAATCCGGGCCGGTTTCGCTGGATGGATTGGCTCGTCCAGATGCAGCAGTGTTGGGTCACGTCGCTGCCTATCGTCGGCTTGGTCAGCTTTCTGGTCGGAGTCATCCTGGCCTTTCAAGCAGCCTTGCAGTTGCGGCAATTTGGAGCCGCCATTTTCGTCGCCGACGTGGTCGGTCTGACCGTCGTGCGCGAGATGGGGCCGATGATGGCGTCGATGATCGTCGCCGGTGGTACGGGCGTCGGATTCGCCGCTCAGCTCGGCAACATGAAAGTGGACGAGGAAATCGACGCCTTGGAAACGCTCGGCATTGCGTCAGTGGATTTCCTCGCGCTGCCTCGGTTGCTGGCGGTGACGGTGATGATGCCGATCCTCGTGGTCTATGCGAACGTCCTCGGCATCCTTGGAGGGATGTTCGTCTCTGCGGTGATGCTGGATATTCCCGTGTCGGCCTATTGGATCGAGACGCAGGAGAGCGTGGGCGTGTCCGATGTCACCAGCGGCTTAGTCAAAAGCGTGTTCTTCGGCATGGCCATCGGGCTCGCCGGATGCCTGCGCGGCATGAAGTGCGACCGGAGCGCCTCGGGAGTCGGCACGGCCACATCTTCGGCGGTTGTTACCGGCATGATGCTCATCGTCCTGGCCGACGCGGTCTTCGCCCTCATCTACAATGTGCTCGGGATCTAAACACGGATGAGTACCACGACCCCAGCGAGCGTGATCGAAGTGAAGAACCTAGCCTGCGGGTACGGCGACACCGTGATTTTGCAGGACATATCCTTCGCCGTTCATGAACGGGAAGTTCTGTTCGTTATCGGCGGCAGCGGATGTGGAAAAAGCACGCTTCTCCGCTGCCTGATCGGACTGCTCAAGCCGTTGCGTGGAGACGTTTCTTACTTCGGTAAGAGCTTCACCGCAGCGGATGCCACCCAGCGCCGAGAGATCCTGAAAACCTTCGGCGTGCTTTACCAAAACAACGCGCTCTGGAGTTCCATGACGCTGGCGGAAAACGTGGCGCTACCGCTGGAAGAGCACACGTCACTGACGCGCGAGTATCGACAGGAAATCGTCGCGCTTAAAATGACCCAGGTCGGCCTTGCCGGCTCCGAAGAGCAGTATCCATCGGAACTCAGCGGCGGGATGAAAAAGCGCGCGGCGCTGGCTCGCGCGCTTGCGCTCGATCCGGCGATTGTCTTTTTCGATGAGCCATCGACGGGACTGGACCCGATCACGTTGCGCGAGATGGATCGGCTGATTCTCCAGGTGCGCGACACTTTCGGAACGACGATGGTCATCGTCTCCCATCAGCTCTCCAGCGTTTATCGGCTCGCCGACCGCGTCATCGTGCTGGACCGCGAAGCCAAAGGGATCATCGCCGAAGGCGTGCCTGCCGAGTTGGCCGCTACGAGCACCGACGCGCGCGTGCGGGGCTTTCTGAATTTGGAAGCCGATCTCACAAGGCGCCATGAACCCGGCCCTCCGTCTCCTGCCAAATGAAAGCGAAACTCAGCCCCATCGTGGTTGGCTCGTTTGTCTGCGGCGCCCTCTTGCTTATCGTCGTGGCGCTCCTGTCGTTTCGCTCCCTGCATCTTTTTTCCAAGCCCGGACGCTTTGCCGCCTATTTTGATGAATCCGTGCAAGGACTGGATGTCGGCAGCGCGGTAAAGCTGCGCGGCGTGCGGGTGGGCCGCGTGATGAGCATCGGCGTTCACTATGATGCGAAGGACCGAAAGTCGCAGGTCTTTGTCATCGCGGAGTTGGATCAGGATGTCGTCACCGATCGCGGTGGCGAGCTGCTGAAGCTGGCCGATCGCGCCACGCTGCAACGACTGATCGCGGAGGGACTGCGCGCCCAGATCAACCTCGTGGGAATCACCGGCCTGCAATACGTCGAGCTGGACTTCCTCGATCCGCAAAAATTCCCCGCACCGCCGGTGGAAGCGGCTGCGCAATATCTCGTCGTGCCCGCGGTCTCCTCGGGCATGTCCGAGATGATCGCCAACCTTTCAAAGGTGGTCACCGATTTGCACGATGCGGATTTCGCGGGGCTTTCGCGCGAACTCAAAACCCTGCTGGCAACGGCGAACCATCAGGTCGGCGAAGTGGACCTGAAGGGCATGGTCGCCCAAGTGACGGGCGCGGCGAATTCCATCGAAGCGCTCGCCAATTCCGCAGATGCCAAACTGGCTTTTGCCAACCTCAACAAAACCGCGACCGATGTGCAGGCGCTGGTCGCGAAGCTCGACACCCAAGTCGAGCCAGTGCGCGAGGAACTGGTGCGCACGCTGCATTCCTTCCACGACGCCGCGGAGAATGTCCGCAAACTCGCCGGCCCGCAAAGCGGCTTGGGCGAAGAAGCCTTCAAAACCCTCCGGCACATCTCGGACGCCGCCGATTCGCTGCAACGCCTCGCCGACTATCTGGAGCGCAACCCGAACGCTTTCATCTCCGGCAAGAAGGCACCCCGATAACGACGCGAATGACCAGCTATCCCATGCCACTCACCTCCTTTCTTTGGCGAATGCTCGCGCTGCTGCTTTGCCTGTCCGCCGCTGGCTGCTCCGTGTTGCAGCCGCACACCGATCCGACGCGCTTTTATATGCTCACCTCGCGGCCCCAAGCGCACGACACTGCGGAGCGAGGCGAACGCAAGCGATGGAAGGTCGGATTGCGCCCCGTTGACGTGCCGGCCTATCTGCGGAACAAAGCGATGGTCGTCCGCACTCAGGTCAATGAAGTCACTTTCGCGGACTTCGATTGTTGGGCGGGACCACTCGATCAAGGCATCGCTCGCACGATGAAAGACGCGCTCAGTTCCTCCAGCAACGTGGAGAGCGTCACACTGGATTCCTTCGGAAGCGACACGCTGGATTACCAAATCGCGATCCGCATTCTGGCCTGCGAAGGCGTGCGGGCAGCGGATGGAAGCAGCTCGATTCGCTTCTCCATGTCTTGGGAAGTGCGATCAGTCGCTGCCAACTCCGCCGTGACCAAGCGCGGCGTCTTCACCGCGCCTTCAGCGCCTTGGGACGGCAAGGACTATGGGCAGTTCGCCGAGCGAATCAGCGATGCAATCACCGGAGCGGGCCAGGCACTCGCAGCGGCTTTGCCGATGAAAACCACTCAATGAATCTCGCTGACCTTCAGTCTGACTACGGGCGCGGGACGCTGGAGCGCGAGGATCTCGATGCGGACCCGATTGCGCAATTCAACATCTGGATGCTAGCGGCCTGCGAGTCCGGGATGATCGAACCGACGGCGATGAGTCTTGCGACGGTCGCTTCGGATGGCTGCCCGCTGCTGCGCACCGTTTTGCTCAAAGGAATCGATGCGCGCGGTTTCGTGTTCTTCACGAATCTCGAAAGCCGAAAGGCGCGGCACCTTGCCCACAATCCGCACGCTTCATTGCTCTTCCCGTGGCTGGCGCTCGAACGCCAGGTGATCGTCACAGGCCGCACTGAAAAGCTCTCGGTCGCCGAATCTTTGCGCTACTTCCTGACCCGCCCGCGGGACAGTCAGTTGTCGGCGTGGGCGTCTGCCCAATGCTCGATCATCGCCTCGCGCAAAATGCTCGAAATGGAGTGGGCACAAATCAAAACGAAGTTCGGTGAAGGCGAAATCCCGCTGCCTTCGTTTTGGGGTGGCTACTGCGTGCAGCCGCGGACGATCGAATTCTGGCAGGGCCGGCCCGGGCGATTGCACGACCGGTTTGAATACACGCGGCAGCCCGACGACTCGTGGCGGTTGGATCGGCTGGCGCCTTGAGTTTGGTTACCCGACCGAGACGAGCGTATTCGCGTATAGCTCTCGGCTATCGCGCAGGTCCGGGAGAGGTATTGGCCGGATGCCGTGGCCACCGCGAGATTTGAGGTCGCGACTGGTTGGACGGCCTCCTTTCTCGGCGAGAACGAAATGAACAGCAACATAACGAACCCAACGACCGAAACGCCAAACAGTGCTGCTCCTCTTGACGAGAGGCAGGTGGCGCAGGCGCTGGCGGCTTCGGAATTACGCTATCGGCGGCTCTTCGAGTCAGCCAAGGACGGCATTCTCATCTTGGATGCCGAGACGGGGATGGTGGTCGATGTGAACCCGTTCCTGGTCTCCCTGCTGGGCTTTTCACATGAGGAGTTTCTCGGCAAGGCGATCTGGCAACTGGGGGTCTTCAAGGACGTGGTCGCCAACGAAGAGAAGTTCGCCGAGTTGAAGGAAAAGGAATACGTCCGCTACGAAAGCCTGCCCTTGGAAGCCCGCGACGGGCGACGGATCGAGGTCGAATTCGTCAGCAATGTCTATCTGGTCAGCGGGGCCAAAGTGATCCAGTGCAATGTGCGCGACATCACGGAGCGCAAGCGTGCCGAGACGCATCTCAAGCTGTTGGAGACTTGCCTGGCGCGGCTCAACGACATGGTGGTTATCACCGAAGCGGCACCGCTGTCGGAGCCTGGGCCGCGGATGGTCTTCGTGAATGACGCCTTTCTGCGATGCACGGGCTATACGCGGGGGGAGGTGATCGGCCAGTCGCCGCGCATATTGCAGGGACCGAACACCAGCCGATCCGAGTTGGATCGCATCCACGCGGCGCTCGACGCGGGGATCCCCGTGCGCGCGGAACTGATCAATTACCGAAAGAGCGGCGAGGAATACTGGATCGAACTCGATATTGTCCCGGTCCTTGACCCCGCCGGGCTTGCTACGCATTTCGTCGCCGTCGAACGCGACATCACCGACCGTCGGCGTGTCGAGGCGCGGTTTCGCCGCCTGGTCGATTCCAACGCGCAGGGCGTGATGTTTTGGAACACCGCCGGCGCGATCAGCGGAGCCAATGACGCCTTCTTGCAGCTCGTGGGCTACACCCGCGAAGACATGGAAGCCGGACGCATGAACTGGCTCGCGATGACACCGCCGGAATATGCCGATCTCGACAGGCGTGCGCTGGAAGAGATCACCGCGAAGGGAATCTTCTCGCCGTTTGAAAAAGAATACTTCCGCAAGGATGGCTCGCGCGTGCCTCTGCTCGTCGGCGCGGCGGCATTCGAGGACGCTCCCACCGAGGGCGTCTGTTTTGCTCTCGACCTGACCGAACGCAAAAAGCTCGAACAGCAGTTTTTTCGCGCGCAGCGCATGGAGAGCATCGGCACGCTGGCCGGCGGCATCGCGCATGATCTGAACAACGTGCTCTCGCCGATCATGATGTCGCTGGAGGTGCTGAAGATGAAGTTCACCGAGGCGTCCAGCCAGGAGCTGCTGGCCATCCTCCAGACTAGCGCGCAACGCGGATCCGACTTGGTCAAGCAGGTGCTCTCGTTCGCCCGCGGCGTCGAGGGACAGCGGATCGAAGTCCAGGTCCAGCACCTCATTCAGGAGATCGAAAAGATCGCGAATGAAACCTTCTTAAAGCACATCCGAGTGCTGACCGTCTTTCCACGCGACCTGTGGATCGTCCTGGGCGATCCCACCCAGCTTCATCAAGTGCTGATGAACCTTTGCGTCAACGCGCGCGACGCAATGCCGGAAGGGGGCACGCTGACCATCTCCGCCGAGAACCTCACCCTCGACGCGCACTACGCCGGCATGAGCATCAACCCGGAGGCCCGGCCCGGTCCTTACGTCTTTCTTCAAGTGAGAGACACCGGCACGGGCATGCCCGGGGATGTCATCGACAAAATCTTCGATCCCTTTTTCACCACTAAAGGAGTGGGCAATGGCACCGGGTTGGGGCTTTCGACAACGCTCGGCATCGTGAAGAGCCACGGTGGTTTCATCCGCGTTTATAGCGAGATGGGGAAAGGCACGACCTTCAAAATCTATCTCCCCGCGCAGCCCGTCGGGTCGGCAGAAGCAGCGGCGAAAACCGCGGGCAGTTTGCCGCGCGGCCACGATGAACTGATCCTCGTCGTGGATGACGAGGATGCCGTGTGCCAGATCACACGGCAGACGCTCGAAACCTTCGGCTACCGCGCGATCCTCGCCGCCAATGGCGTCGAAGCCCTGGTCGTCTATGCGGCTCATCGGGCGGAGATTGCCGTCGTGCTCACGGATATGATGATGCCGCTGATGGACGGCCCGGCGACCATCCGCGCCCTGCTCCAGATGAACCCCGATGCCTGCGTGATCGCCGCAAGCGGCCTTGCCGCCAGCGACCACGTCGCGCAAGCCACCAGCCTCGGCGTGAAGCATTTCCTGCCCAAGCCCTACACCGCGGAGACGCTGTTGAAGGTGCTGCGAGAGGTGCTGCCGCTCAGGTTGTAGAAGCTTTGCGCTCCGCGGCGCGGTCTCCAAAATCATTCACGAGCGATGAGCCCGACTTCCCTCTCTTCACCTTCTACTGGTCGTCAGGCGCTCGCCTTGTTTGGCTGGCTGGCGCTGTGTTTCGCGGCTTCCGGCACCGCCGTCTTCATTTCCACGGACGGCTGGTATGCGACATTGCACAAGCCGTCATGGAATCCGCCGCCGTGGGTCTTTGGCCCCGCGTGGAGCCTGCTCTATGTCTCGATGGCCGTCGCGGCGTGGCTGGTCTGGCGCGAAGGCGGATGGAAGGCGCAGGGACGAACGCTAGGATTGTTTCTTCTCCAATGGCTGCTCAACGCGCTGTGGACTCCGCTCTTCTTTGGCTTGCACCGACCGGGTCTCGCTTTCGCGGAAATCATCCTGCTCTGGCTGGCTATCGCGGCGACGCTGGCATCGTTCTGGCGGGTCAGGAAAGTCGCAGGCGTTTTACTGGTGCCCTATCTAGCGTGGGTGAGTTTCGCCGCCGCGCTAAACTTCACCATCTGGCGGCTGAACGGCT
>NZ_JBDUCX010000214.1:0-11871 GCF_040003245.1 Chthoniobacter sp. | reverse complement strand
GGCGAGATGCAGTGCGTCGGCGCGACCACGCTGAATGAATATCGCAAATACATCGAGAAGGACGCCGCGCTCGAGCGCCGCTTCCAGCAGGTGAAAGTCGAAGCCCCGAGCGTGGAGGAGACCATCCTCATCCTCAAGGGGCTGCGCTCGAAGTACGAGGCGCACCACAAGGCGAAGTTTACCGACGAAGCGCTGGAGCAGGCGGCCAAGCTGAGCGACCGCTATCTCACCGGACGGTTCCTGCCCGACAAGGCGATCGACGTCATGGACGAAGCCGGCGCCCGCGCCCGCATCGGCGCGATGACGCGCCCGCCGGACGTGAAGGAAATCGAGAAAGAGATCGAGGATATCCGCGGCCGCAAAGAAGGCGCGATCAAGGCCCAGGACTTCGAGAAAGCCGCCGCCCTGCGCGACGACGAGAAGAAGGCCAAGGAGAAGCTCGATCGCATCCTCACCGAATGGCGCGAACAGCGCGAAGAGAAGGAAGTGTTCGTCACCGAGGACGATATCATGCATGTCGTTTCGAAGTGGACGGGCGTGCCGCTCAATCGGATGGAACAGGCCGAAACCCAGAAGCTGCTTTCCATGGAAGGCGAGCTCCGGGGCAAGGTCATCGGCCAGGACGAAGCGGTCATTGCGATCAGCAAGGCCCTGCGCCGTTCGCGCGCGGACCTCAAGGATCCGCGCCGCCCGATCGGCTCGTTCATCTTCCTCGGCCCGACCGGCGTGGGCAAAACCTTCCTCGCGCAGACCCTCGCCGAATTCATGTTCGGCGACCGCGACGCGCTCATCCAGATCGACATGTCGGAGTACATGGAGAAGTTCACCGCTTCCCGTTTGATCGGCTCGCCTCCCGGCTATGTCGGTTATGAAGAGGGCGGCCAGCTCTCCGAGGCCGTGCGCCGCCGGCCGTATTCGGTCGTGCTCTTCGACGAAATCGAGAAGGCGCACCCCGACGTGATGCACCTGCTGCTCCAGATCCTGGAGGAAGGCAAGGTGACCGACTCGCTCGGCCGCAAGATCGACTTCCGCAACACGATCATCATCATGACTTCGAACATCGGCGCCGAGCTGATCAAGAAGTCAACCACCATGGGCTTCGGCGCGTCCACCAAGGACGAGCAGGCCTACGATGTGATGAAGGACAAGATCCTCGAGGAGGCCAAGCGCGTGCTCAAGCCCGAGTTCGTCAACCGCCTCGACGACCTCATCGTCTTCCACACGCTGGGCAAGCCCGAGCTCCTCACGATCGTCGACCTGGAGATCAAGAAGGTCGCCGCGCGGATCAAAAACAAGGAGATCACCATCGTCCTCGACGAGAAGGCGAAGGAATTGCTCATCGAGAAAGGCTACGACCCCGCTTACGGCGCGCGTCCGATGCGCCGCGCGGTCGAGCGTTATCTCGAAGATCCGATGGCCGAGGAAATCCTGCGGTGCAACCTCAAGCCGGGCGACACCGCCGAAGTCAGCGCCGACAAAGGCAAGCTCACCTTCCTCGCGAAAGTGCAGGTCAAGGAAGAGCCCGCCGGCGCGAGCTAAGGATCCGCGACACTTCCCCTCCGAGGGCGGACGAACTCCAGGTAGTTCGTCCGCCTTCCCTTTTTCCCAGCCATGGCGCGTGCTGACGAGATTCACGAGATCCGGCCCGACCTGTTTTTCTGGCAGGCGTATGAACCCGCCGTGAAAACCGAGCTCTCCTGCTGTGCGTGCCGCACGGCGAAGGGCCTCGTCTTCATCGACCCGATTCCCTTGCAGAAGGCCGCCGAGGCTGAGTTGCTCGAGATCGCGGAACCTCGCGCGATCATCCTTACCAGCGGAAATCACGCCCGTGCTGCGGAAGATTACCGGAAACGCCTTGGGATCCCGATCTACGCGCACCCCGACGCCGTCGCGGAGTTCTCCTTCGCCGTCGATCACACCATCTCGGAGGGCGAGACGTTGCTCGATGAATTCACGGTCATCGCCATCCCCGGCGCCGCTGCTGGTGAAATCGCCCTCCAGCGCGGCGACGTCGTGCACTTTGGGGACGCCCTCATTCATCAACCGCCCTACGGGTTCGCCCTCCTGCCCGACAAGTATTGCGCCGATCCGCGCGAAATGCGGCAGGCGCTGGGAAAACTGTTGCGGATTCCCTTTGAACTACTGACATTCGCCCACGGTCTGCCGATCGTGGCCCACGCCCGGCAGCGCCTCTCCCAGCTCCTCGCATGAACCGCCGCTCCATCCTCGCCTTCATCCTCGTCGGGACCGCCGCCATCCTCCACGCGCAGGACAAAGCCGCCACCCCCAAGCCCGAAAAAGCGGAGAAAGTCACCCCGCCGAAGGTGCTCACGTTCCAGCCCGTGGCCAAGATCCCCGAAGGCGCCTCCGACAACGGCGTCACCCGCGGTGTCGTCGTGTCGCGCCCCGCCGAGCCCAATCCCATGGCCGACGGCCCTTCGCAGATCGTCGCCACGTTCTTCGCCGCGTTGCGCGAGGGCAAAATCGACGATGGCTACGCCACCCTCACCAAGGACTCGAAGATCGCCGAGAAGCCCGAGGAATTGCGCCAGCTCAAGGCCAAGACGCGCGAAGCCATCGAAGTCTTCGGCGCTATCAGCGGCTACGATTTCGTTGAGTCGCGGGCCATCGGCCAGCGCCTGTTGCGCGCCACTTTCGTTTCGCAGGGCCGGGTCTTCCCTTTGCGCTGGCGCTTCTATTTCTACAAGCCCGAGCACGCCTGGCGCCTCATCGACATGCGCGTGGACGACAAGCTCACTGGCCTCTTCGACGAGCCCGAGGAAATCAAGCCCGACGAGCTGAAGTCCGGCACGGGCTTGCAGTAAGTCGCGGGCGCTTTTCCGGTGAGCGCATCCACACCATCCCGGTGGCCGGTGTTCGCGGTCTTCTCCCACGCGTTCAATATCGGGGCTGCCTTGGCGGCTGTTTTTGTCGCCGCTTTCATCATCCCCCGGTTTGAGGCTATCTTTCAGGACATGCTGGGCAGAGAGCCCCTCCCGCCGCTCACCGTATTCGTGCTCCGCTTTCAGCCATGCTGGGTTCTACTCGGCATAGCTTACGTGTTAGCTGCTCTTTATTTGGCTTGGCGCTACCGGCTCAGTGGCCCGCCGACGTCCCCGTCTGTCATTCTGATCCTGCTGACGGCGGCGCAAGTCGGTGTGATTGTCTTCGCGTTGTTTCGTCCGCTCATCGTGATCACCAGGTAGCTCCCATAGCTCCTGTCGGAGCTCGCTGAGGCAGGTGAGTTGAGGAAGACGTAGTGGCGATTGAGCCTGCCAGCGACCTCGGTGCTGGTCGCCAGATTTTATCAAGGAGGGAGACTCCGCTGAACGAGTAGAAGACATCGCGCGCCGCGAATTCTTGCAAGATCGCCCGCGAAAGTTCCGTATCCCTAATGACATGAAATTCCATCTGCCCGCCCTGCTCTGCCTGGTGTCCGTCCCGGTCCTAATGCGCGGCCAGGACCCCAACCTCGCGCCCGACGATTTGAAGAACAGTCGGGAAGCCTTCGATAAGAACCATCTCATCGCGCAAGTCAACGTGCCCGGCAAACAGTTGCACTATCGCTACGATCGTTATGCCGAGGTGCGGCGGATCCAGACGGACGAGGGCATGGAATTTGCGCAGCCGAAGGGCAAGGCGTGGCGCAAGTCGAAGGACTGGGGCAAGACCGGCACGGTGATCAAGGGCGACAAGGCCGCCCAATTGGACAACCAGGCCGCCATCGCTGAGGTGCCCCTGGCCGAACCCGAGGACCGCGACAAGACCCAAGGCGGCCCGGTGTGGAAGCTCATCGATAAGACGCAGGAGAACGACATCGAGACCTTCACCTATGAGCGCAGCCGGGAAAAGCCGCGGCCGGATGGCGTCTATCCACGCTTCACCTTCATCAAATACAAAAGCGATACCGATGGGAAACTGCTGCTCTACCGTTTCGCCGGCCAGTTGCGTATGGGCGACGACGTCACGCCGCTCCAGATCCAGTTTGGTCTCATGATCCTGCTGCCAGCCACCACGGTCATCGAAGAAGTGCACCCGAAGAAGAAGAGCAAATAGGGGTTGGGGGCCTCTGGTCCCGTTTCGCCCCGGGTCCGTGCAACTCCGACCGGCATCGTATCGGTGCCAGTCGCCGGTCATGGCGCGGCATCCGACCTTTCTCACCGGGAAGGCGCTGCGGATGGCAACGGGCAAAAAGTTACCGCTCCACATTCGTCGGCGCATCCTTGAAGATCGCCGCCTTATGCCCATGACGCCACACGTCGAGAAGCACTTCACGGCCGGCGATATCGTGCGCGACATCGTCATTGGAATGTCCGATGGCTTGACGGTTCCTTTTGCGCTGGCGGCTGGCCTGACCGGGGCGATCTCGCAGACGCACCTGATCGTGACTGCCGGATTTGCCGAGATCGCGGCGGGTTCCATCGCCATGGGATTGGGCGGCTATCTCGCGGCTCGCGGCGATACCGAACATTATCGCCATGAACAAGCCCGGGAAGAGCGGGAGATTCTGGCCATCCCTGAGGCCGAGGCCCAGGAGGTGCGCGACCTGTTTCGCAATTACGGCCTTTCGGCGGAGGAGTGCGCGACGGTGGTGGCTTCCCTGCGCCAGCGGCCGAAGGATTGGGTCGCCTTCATGATGCGCTTCGAACTCGGCCTGGAAGAACCCGAGCCGAGTCGTGCATGGAAAAGCGCCCTGACGATCGCGGGCGCCTACATCGTCGGTGGGATCATTCCGCTGAGCGCCTACTTGTTTCTCCCCGATGCCCATCGCGCGCTAAAAGTTTCGGCCATCGTGACGCTCATCGCCCTCGCCATCTTTGGCGCGATCAAGGGGCGCTTCACCGGTGTGCCGGTCCTGCGCAGCGGGGCGCAGACCTGCGTCATCGGCGGCCTGGCCGCGGCGGCGGCCTTTGGCATCGCCCGCTGGATCGGATAAGGATGCCCGGCTGGCGCGACGCTTTCTCCCCGTCAGGACCGCAGACATTCCCCGCATGATACGATTGCCTCTTCCCGCTCTCCTCGCCGTCGTCCTCCTGGGCGCATGGGCCCACTCCGCGGATGTTTCTTCGCCGTGGGGCGTCGCCACTTCCTCCAGCGGGATGAGGGGCGCCGGGGAATGGATGCCCCGCTTGCACGAAGCAGGTGCGGTGACGGTACGGGCCTTCCCGGAATGGCCGACGATCGAGCCGCGCAAAGGGGAGTGGAATTGGGAGAAGGCCGATGCCTTGGTGAAGGCGGCGACGGACAACCATTTCGCCATCACCGCCTGCATGATGGGCACCGTGCCGTGGAGCGGAGAGAAGTCGCACACCTTCCCGATGAGCGACCTCGAGGCGTGGTCCGGTTTCATCGGGCAATCCGTCGCGCGCTACAAGGACCGCATCCACTATTGGGAAGTCTGGAACGAAGGCAACGGCGGCTTCAACGGCGGCCACCATACGAGCGCGGACTACGGGCGTCTCGCGGCGGCAACTTATGCGGCCGCAAAGAAGGCGGACCCTTCGGCGCAGGTTGGCCTCACCACGGCGAGCTTCGATCCGGCGTATCTGCACAAGGCCATCCTCGCGCAGAAAGCTGCGGGCACGCCGGGACAATTCGATTACCTGTGCATCCATCCCTATGAACTCGCCGACGGAATCGGGCGTCCCAACGGCGAGATTCCCTATCTGTGGATGACGCACCTCCTGCGCGACGTGCTCCAGGACAGCGCGCCGGACAAAGCGAAGGCCGATATCTGGATTACGGAAATCGGGCGCAACGTCGCGAAGCGCAAAGATCAACCGGTCGCCGAACACGAAGCAGCGTCGTCGCTGGTGAAGCTTTACGTCATGGCCCTCGCGCAAGGCATCCGGCACGTCCAATGGTTCGAGGCGCAAGACCCGGCGGGCGAGGAGCCCGGCTTCGGCCTGCTGAAGCGCGCCGGCACGCCGCGCGCGAGTTATCAGGCCTTCAAGACCATGACTGCCACGCTCGGCCCGTCGCCGAAGTATCTCGGCTGGCTCGCCCTCGGCGACGGTGGCCATTGCTTCGGCTTCGTCTTTCAAGGCCCGTCGACGCCCGTGCTCGTCGCGTGGAAAGCGGCGGGGGAAGAAGACCAGCAGCTCACTTTCCGGGCGAATGTCCAGGTCCGGGCCCTCGCCGATTTCGCCGCCAAACCGCTGGAAGGCGGGGACGTGCTTACCCTCGGCGACGAACCCGTATTCATCGCCAACCTGCCCGCCTACCTCACGGGCGAAGCCGCCGGAAATCGCGAACTGCCCTTCCCGTGGGGCGGCGATTTCTCCCGCGTCCGAACTGTGAGCGTGGAGCCCGCCGCGCCGACGCCGAATGCCGGGCTGTACCAAACCACCTCGCAAGCCAATCAGCACGTCACCTTCCCCGACGGCACCCGTGGCATGTTAGTCGGCGCCAATCAATCCACGCGCTTCCACGTCCACCCCTCCTTCGCCTCCATCCTCACGCGCGAGTATTACGTGCGCCTCACCGTCCGCCGTGTCGCTCCCGGCAACGTCGGCATGAACCTCCACTACGAAGTCGCCGACAGCCAGGGCGCCGCCCCCTACCGCAACGTCGGCACATGGTTCGCGCTAAAAAACGACGAAGGCTGGCAAACCTATACCTGGCACATCAAAGACGCCTGCTTCGCCAAGATGTGGGGCTACGACCTCGCCTTCGTCCCCGAGCAATCCCAGCCCTTCGCCATTGGCAAAGTGGAAGTCAGCACCGAGCCGTTTTGAAGCGCGGACAGACGCCGGCGCGGCCTACAGCTTCTGCGTGTTGATCGCGACCAGCGGCTTTTGCACCTTGTCGAAGTAGACGTGGATGGAGCCGTCGGGGCTCTTGGTGGCGGAGAGCGGAAACATGGTGACGGCGACGGGTTGCACGTCTTTGTTCTCGAAGGTTTGCTTATTGGTCGAGGAGTCGCCGATTTCGAGACTGCCGGTGGCCATGGTTTGCGCGGAGAGCATGGCCTTGAGGGCGCTGCCGTCGGCCACGCCCAATTTGCCCGACCAGTTGCCATCTTTTTCGAAACTGATTTTCAGGTTCTTGCCGGTGAGGATTCCGGTGACGATCCAATAAATCGGCGGGGTTTTGTTCGTGGCTCGCGTCAGGGTATCATTCAAGATCTCGACTCGCCGGCCCTCCTCGATATTGGCGTCGACGAGTTGCTCCAGCTTGGGAAATTCGCGCAGGTTGGTTGCGTCGGCGCCGTCCATAGAAAAGGTGACGGATTTCACCGGCTTGGCACTGAAATTTGCTTCCACGCCCAGATAGGAAACCTGGGCTTTCACGTCCGGTTTGTTCGTCACGTTGTAAGTGAAATTGCCGCTGACGGGGGCGGGCGCATCGGACCAGGCCGCCCCGCTCACGGCATAGTCTGCCGTGTACGTATCGAGCACGATTCCATTGTTGCCCGCGTGCGCGAAATAGATCCGGCCGATCGCGCAGGGTTTGGCTTCGTTCCAGATGGTGGTGTAGCCCTCGTTGCCGCCAATGGTGGTCGCTGCCTTTTTCTTCAAGGTGTATGTGTCCTTGAAGGGCGGAGTTGAGCAGGAGGTTAGCAGGGCCGCCAGTGCTACGAAGGACAAGGCCCGCGAGGCATGCTGCATGAGAGTGCAAGGTGTGGTGGGATTCTTCATGGGTGACATGCCGGCGTTGCGCATAGGGGTAAAAATAATGGCGATGCTAACGAACCTGGCGGCCGCGTCGTTTTGAACTCGCCTCCACGTTTTGACCGAGAGACCAGCGCGCTGCCAGCCGCATGGATAAACGGGTCTGCGGCAACGGAGCGAGAAAAAAGGTAAGTAATTCCGCGGATAGCAATGCCCGCTGCCTAACGCCACGGTCAAAGAAACGGCGCCAGCCATGCGCAACGGTCTGAACCGGGGCGACTTCACTCCGAATGAATCGGGAGAGGGAGCGGGTGCTACCCGCCGGCCGAGCCTTCGCCGCCGGGCTCGGTCATGGCGACGGGGTCGAGGGCCTTGGCCAGCTCGTCTTCGGGGAGGATTTGTTTTTCGCGGCAGATTTCGCGGACGGTCTTGCCGGTCTTGGCGCTCTCCTTGGCGATCTCGGCAGCTTTGTCGTAGCCGATGATCGGGGCGAGGCTGGTGACCATGGCCATGGAATATTCGACCAGCTCGTTGCAGCGGGCGACGTTGGCCTGGATGCCGACGATGCACTTTTCGCGGAAGACGTTGCTGACGTTCGCGAGGAGCTTGATGGACTCGAGGATGGCGTCGGCGAGAACCGGCATCATCACGTTGAGCTCGAAGTTTCCATTGGCCGCGGCCCAGGTGACGGTGGCGTCGTTGCCGATGACGCGGGCGCAGACTTGCATGACGCTCTCGCAGATCACGGGGTTCACTTTGCCGGGCATGATGGAGCTGCCGGGCTGGGTTTCGGGCAACAGGATTTCACCGATGCCGCAGCGCGGGCCGCTGCTGAGCCAGCGGAGGTCGTTGGCGATCTTGAAGAGCGAGACGGCGATGGTCTTGAGCTGACCGCTGGCCTGCACGAGGCCGTCCTTCGCGGCCTGCGCCTCGAAGTGGTTGCGCGCTTCGCGGAAGGCGATGCCGGTCTGGTTCCAGAGGACGCGCATGACGATGCCGGGGAAGTCGGGATGGCAATTGAGGCCGGTGCCGACGGCGGTACCGCCGAGGGGCAACTCCTCGATGGCGGCGAGGGCGTTGCCGGCGCGTAGGCGGGCGTATTCGATCTGCTTGGCGTAGCCGCCGAATTCCTGGCCGAGGCGCACGGGTGTGGCGTCCATGAGATGGGTGCGGCCGATCTTGATCACGTCCCAGAATTCCACGGACTTCTTTTCCAGCGCCGATTGCAGCAGGCCGAGCGCAGGGAGGAGGGACTTGTGAAGTAGTTCGCCCACGGCGACGTGGATGGTGGTGGGGATGATGTCGTTGCTCGACTGGCCCATGTTCACGTGATCGTTCGGATGCACGGGCTTCTTGCTGCCGACAGGTTCGCCGGCGAGCTGCGAGCAGCGGTTGCCGATGACCTCGTTGACGTTCATGTTCGTCGAGGTGCCGCTGCCCGTCTGGTAGATATCGACGGGGAAATGGGCGTCGAGCTGGCCGTCGATGACTTCCTTCGCGGCACGGGCGATGAGATGGACGCGCTCTTTCGAGAGGCGACCCAGCTCGAGATTGGCCTGGGCGCAGGCGCCTTTGATAAGGCCGAGGGCGCGGATGAACTCGCGGCCAAAGCCCCGGCCGGAGACGGGAAAATTCAGGACGGCGCGCTGGGTGGAGGCGCCGTAGAGGGCCTCGGAGGGCACTTCCATCGTGCCCATGGAATCTTTTTCAATGCGGGTGGAGGACATGTTCAATTTCGGATTGCGGATTTTCGATTGCAGATTTGGGATCGTCGCCAGGCGGCGGCGACACTTTCGAGCGAGGTCGAAGAGGGAGGGGAAGCTTGCACAAAGGCCGTGCGCTTTGGGAAGCGCGATGTCGTGCGCGCGCGCAGGCCACACCGGCTGTTTGCTCTTAGAGCAGCTTGGAAAGGAAGAGCGCTCCGCCCGCCTCGGGGATGTAGGTCGCCTGCGCGAATCCTGCGGCGGCGTAGACACCTCGCGCCCGGTGGTTGTTTTCCAGGACTTCGAGCGTGAGCTTGCAGCAGCCGAGTTCGCGGGCGCGCTGTTCGACGGCGGCCATGAGAAGACGCCCGACGCCGGTGCCGCGACTGGACGGGGCGACGAAGTAGTCGTGGATATTGAGCAACGGGCGCGCGGCAAAAGTGGAAAAGCCGAGGAAGCAGATGGCGAGACCGACCGGCTCGCCGCCACGATAGGCGAGGAAGATCCGGGTGGTGGGGTGCTGCCGCAGCCCGGGAATCAAGTCGCGACGGGTGGCCTCGGAAAGCGGTTGGCCATCGCCGAAGGGATCCATCGCGTAGCCGTTGAGGAGATCGAGGATGGCCGTGCCGTGGTCGCCGCGGGAGAGGTCGGCCTCGGTGATGGTGATCAGACTCTCGCTCATAGGCGGTGGGGGCCGCTCAGGTGATCGGTTTTCTACGCCCCTAATGGTTGCCGTTGCCGTTTCGCGAATGGCCGTTGAGGCCGTGCGCATGCCCGTTGGCCGTCTTGTAGAATTTGGTGACGAACATCGGGGGCAGATTTTGCAGGCAGTATTCGGACTCGCGGCGCGGGAAGTGTCCGCAGTGGCCGACGAGTTCATTGGTCACCTGGTAGATGATGAAGGCCGAATGGTCGTGCGGGGCGAGCGAATCGTAGGTGCTGCGGAGCAGTTCCCGCTTTTTTTCCGGCTCCAGGATGCTGAAGGGGATGCCGGAGACGATGTAGTCGCAGTGGTTGAGGCCCCGCTTGGTGAGCTCCTGGCAGAGGAGGGCGGCGTCGGAATTGAGGACGGTGACCCGGCTATCCCCACGGAATTGCTCCTCCAGGTGCTGGGCAAACTCGGGGTCCAGCTCGAAGAGGATGAGGCTGGAGTCGGGGTGCATGCGGCGGACGATCTCCCGGGTATGGCAGCCTTCGCCCGGGCCGTATTCCGCGATGACGCGGGGCTGGCTGAAGTCCATCTTGCCCGTCACCCGGCGGATCAGGGTGCGGGAACTGGGGATGATCGAAGCGACTTGGAAAGGACGTTGGAGAAATCGCTTAAGGAAGATGGCGCTCATTCGGGGTGCCGAGAAAATAAGGCGGCGACTATCCCCGTCTTGGCGGGACTTGTCCAGCGCCGGGATGAGCCGATTTTCTGGTATTTTATAGTTCCTATGTAAAAACAGTGCGAATTTGTGTGGACAAACACCTTGGAATTCGAGTTAATCGTAGTAATTACAAAAAACATATCCCATGTCCCAAGCGACGCATAATCTGATGACCGTTAAGGAAACCGCTGAATATCTGCGGATTCCATTGCCGACGGTCTACTATCTCGTGCAGCGCGGCCAGCTTCCGGCCATTCAAATCGGCGGTCGTTGGCGGGTGAAAAAGGATGCACTGGATCGGGACGTGTTGCGGGCGGAGGAGCAGGGCCAGCCGACGGTGCTGGTGGTGGACGATGACGAGGCGCTCCAGAGTATGTTCAAGCTTTTCCTGAAGAAGGCGAATTTCAGCCGTCTGGTGGTGGGCACGGGCAAAGAGGCCCTGGCCGCCCTGCAGAAGCAGAAATTCGACTTTTGCTTCCTGGATCTTCAATTGCCCGACATCACGGGTGACGAGATTTACAAGTACGCCAAGGAGATCGATCCCGATCTGCCGATCGTGATCATCACGGGCTACCCGGACAGCCAGATGCTGGACAACATTCTCAAGCTCGGTCCAGTGACGGTGCTGAAGAAGCCGCTGCAAGTGGAGCAGTTGAACCAGACGCTCCGCATCATGGGGCACAAGTCGTCCGCGAAGGCGGCGTAACGCGGCGCTGTCTGTCAGGCGCGATTGACCGCGTCTTCGCCAATGAAGGGTCGATAGACCCGCCGTAGGCATGCACGGTTGTGCTTGGACTTCGACCGACAACTGTGAAGATTCGTGGTCGTGGCTGAACGCGTTTTCCCCAGCTTTGTGAGCGTTGTTTTCGTTTGGGTTTGGGCGATGTCGCTCGCGATCCTCGCGCCGCGGGCGTTTTCTGCGGGGCAGGAGGAATTGAATCGCCAGATCATGCTCGCCGCAGACAAAGGAAATCTACGGAGCGTGGAAGCCGCGCTCGCCGCCGGGGCCGATCCGAACGCGCGCGTGCCCGGCACGTGGCTAAACGAAACTCCGCTGCACCAGGCGGTGTCCAACGGGCACCGCGAGATCGCGGAACTGCTCCTCGAGCATGGCGCCAATCCCTATCTCGAAGACGACAACCATGACGCCGTGTTGATCTTTGTCCATCCGTCAAAAAATGGCCG
>NZ_JBDUCX010000035.1:0-36479 GCF_040003245.1 Chthoniobacter sp. | reverse complement strand
CTTCATCCGCCCAGTCGTAGTCCTGGAACAGCGACGAGAGCACATTGTGCGCGGCTTGCGCCGTCTCCCACTCAAAGCGTTTGCCCGTTTTCGGCATCAGCCCTTGCTCGATGAAATACAGCACCCCATGCCGCTCCTTGGCGGTGAGTTGCGTGTTGAGCCCGAACGACCACGTGAAATTCACCATCACCTTCTTCCAATCCACGCCGAGTGAGACGAACCCCACCTCGCCCATCATTGCATGCCGCGCCTCGTCCCAGAGCTGGCGCGTCATATCGCGGTAGTAGCCCCACGGCTTGCCCTTCGTCTCGGTGATGATCGAGGCCATCATCTCCGGTACATCGATCTCACGCAGGCGCTTGTAGTACATCATCAGCACCTTCGGCTCGGGCGGCTGCGCCGGATCGTAGAGGAAGGCCTCCGCGTTGACCCCCATGTTGTAGGGATCGGGAAAGCGCGCGTCGCGTTTCGGCACCTTGTCGTAGACGAAAGGCTTGGCCGAGTACCAGCGCGCGTAGGCGTGATCGGACTTCACACTCGTCCCGTCCAGCCCGCCCGCCGCCGCGAGCGCGTCGTCGAGCACATTCAGCCACACTTCGATTTCCGTCTTGCGTTTGCCGATGGCCTCCTCGAAGGCCGCAACCGCCCGCGAGCCGTAATCATCCAACTCCTCGATCTCGACCAGCGCAAACTTGATCAACCGCACGCTCGGCGCGTCCGCCAGCGGATTGGTCACCATGCGATGCTTCTCCAGCGCCGCCCCGAGCACCGGCACGGCGTGTGCATAGATGCCGAGCAGCAACTCTTCCGTCGTGGGCGACGCGAGGATTTCGTCGAAGAAAATCTCCAGCGCCGGGTCCGGCACGATGTCGAGCCCGAGCGGCGGCTCGCGCATTTCGCCCACGCGCTGGCGCAGCGCCGCCGCGTGCTCCGCGCAGTAGTGCGCGTGGAGTGAAAAGGCCATCTTCAACTCATACACCGGTTCCGCCGTGAGCCGCGCGAGGAAGATCTCGTGCAGCCGCCTGAACGCATAATGAAAGCGCTTCAGCCGCCGCACACATTCCTCCACCGAGAGACCGGGGTGCTGCGCTGCATCGAAAGTGGCGAGGCCGGCCAGCGGCGGCAGACCGTGAAATGACTGGTACGTACTCATGGCGGGAAACGATTAAGACCGACAAATTATCCGTCCGCCGTGCCAGCGAGGCAACGACTCATTTCCCGGTTCGTCGACCGTCGGCCTCACCGGCCGTCTCCTATTGGAGATAGTGCCGCGCGAGCTTCCAGCCGCCAATCACTCCCAAAATGGAACCTAGCGAACTGACGAGAAATGCCGCCATGATCCCCATCGGCTCGCCCAGCTCCCAGCCGACGTAACCGCCGACATTGAGGCCGATGAAGATGAAGAGTTTCATGATGCCCCTCTGAAAATAGCAGCATCCACGCCGCCAGGCCGGGGAAATTGCTCCCCGACAGCATCCCGGCGGCGGCCGGGGACTGCTTGCGCTGGCGGAAAGTCCGCGCATTCTTGCAACCCGCGCGTGACACGCCTTCGCTGCGCAACATAGATTCCCGCCGCCCGCATGTCCGTCCCGACCAAAGACCAAATCGCCGACCTCCTCGAGAGCATCGCCCAGATGCTCGAGCTCAAGGGCGAGAACATTTTCAAAATCCGCGCCTACACGAATGCCGCGCGCGCCGTGGAGACCTACCCCGGCGATCTCGCCACGGCCGCCGCCGAGAACCGTCTCGGCGATATCCACGGCATCGGCCGCGCCATCGCCGAAAAGCTCACCGAGCTCATCGTCACCGGCCAGCTCGCCTACTACGAAGCGCTCAAGGCGGAATTTCCGCCCGGCATCTTCGAGATGTTCGATCTGCAGGGACTCGGCCCCAAGAAGATCAAGGCGCTGTGGGAAAAACTGAACGTCACCACCATCGCCGAGCTGGAAAAGGCCTGCAAAGACGGGCGCGTGGGCAGCCTCGCCGGATTCGGCAAGAAGACTTCCGACAATATCCTCGCGGCGATTCAATCGCGGGCGAAACATGCGGGCCGTTTCCGTCTCGGTGAAATCGCCCACGATGCCGAACGCATGCTGGAAGAACTCAAAGGTCTGCCCGATGTGCTCCAGGCGTGTGTGGCGGGCAGCTACCGGCGGTGCAAGGAAGTCGTCGGCGACCTCGATTTCATCGTCGCCACGAATTCGCCCGCCGAAGTCTCCGAGTTTTTCATCAAGCACGAGATGGTCGAGAGCGTCATCGCCAACGGCGCGACGAAATCCAGCGTGCGCCTCAAGTCCGGCATCCAGGCCGATCTGCGCGTGATCAAGAGCGCGGAGTATCCCTTCGCGCTGAATTACTTCACCGGCTCCAAGGAGCACAACATCATCATGCGCCAGCGCGCCCTGGCCCGTGGCTGGACGCTCAATGAATACCGCCTCGGCCCGCTGGAGGATTCCAAGACCGAACCGCCGCCACCCATTTACGAGGAGCGCGATCTCTACCGCGCCCTGGGCCTCGATTACGTCGAGCCGGAGCTGCGCGAGGACCGGGGTGAATTCGCCGCCGCGGAGAAACACACGCTGCCCGACTTGATCGAGAAGGACAACCTGCGCGGCACCTTTCACAACCACACCACCTCGAGCGATGGTCGCAGCACCCTCGCCGAGATGGTCGGCGCCGCCCACGAGCTCGGCCTCCAGTACCTCGGCATCGCCGACCACTCCAAGGCCTCCTTCCAGGCGCATGGCCTGGACGCCGACCAGCTCCTCGCGCAAGTCGCCGAGATCCGCGAGATGAACAAGGCCTTCGACGGCCACTTCAAGATCTTCGCCGGCAGCGAAGTGGACATCCACAAGGATGGCACGCTCGACTTCCCCGACGAAGTCCTCGCGCAGCTCGATTACTGCGTGGTCAGCGTGCACAATGTCTTCAATCTCACCGAGGCGGAGATGACCAAGCGCATCATCAAGGCGATCGAGAATCCTTACGTCACCATGCTCGGCCATCTCACCGGCCGCCTGCTGCTCTCTCGCGACGGCTATCCGGTGGACCACGCGGCCGTCATCGAAGCTGCCGCCGCGACCGGCACGATCATCGAGCTCAACGCCAACCCGCGACGGCTCGACATGGACTGGCGCTGGTGGCCGCTCGCCCGGGAAAAGGGCGTGAAATGCGCGATCAATCCCGATGCGCATCACACCGCGCAGTTACAATTCCTGCACTTTGGCATCGGCACCGCGCGCAAGGGCTGGCTCACGCGCGCCGATGTGGTGAACACGCTGCCCCTCGGCAAGATCGAGGCCGTCCTCGCAGCCAAGCGAAACGCGCTCCAGTGATCTGGCTCGTCGTCGCTCTGATTGTCGGAGTGAGCTACCTGCTCGGCACGATTCCGAGCGGCCTCCTCATCTCGAAATCGCAGGGCATCGACATCCGCGAGCACGGCAGCAAGAACATCGGCGCGACCAATGTCTGGCGCACCATGGGAAAAAGATGGGGCCTGTTCGCTTTCCTCTGCGACACCTTCAAAGGCTGGCTGGCGGTGATCATCGGCGTGTCGTTGGCGGCCCATTTTGCCACGACAATTCAGCTTCCGCACGGCCACACGGAGGTAAAGTATCTGCCGCCCGATTACGCCGGTATCGCCGCCGCGCTGGGCTGCATCATGGGGCATAATTTTCCCATCTGGCTGGGCTTCAAGGGCGGCAAGGGCGTGGCCACTTCGCTCGGAGTGATCATCGGCATGATGCCGCTCGTCAGCCTCGTCATCTTCGCGATCTGGGGCATCGTCCTGAAGCTCTCCCGCTACGTCTCGCTCGCCTCCATCGTCGCGGCGCTCTCGCTGCCCATCGCTGTCGTCGTCCTTCTCATGTTCGGCCCTTCGCACGGCTGGGCCTCGGTTCACGGCTGGGGTAATTTTTACTTCGCCGTCGTCGCCGCGACCATGGTCTTCAAGCGCCACACCGCGAATATCAAGCGCCTCCTCGCCGGCACGGAACTGCGCTTCGGCGATCCCAAGCCCGTCGCTGCTGCCGAGACCGCTCCGGAACCTCCAACCCAGGAGCCTCCGCTATCATGAGCTTTCGCAATGTCGGCATCATCGGCGCCGGCAGTTGGGGCACCGCGCTCGCCGCGGTCCTCGACGCCAATCGCCTGCCGGTCCTCATTTGGGGGCACGACGCGGACCACATTGCCAAGGTCACGGCCGCGCGCGAAAACGCCGCCTATCTGCCCGGCTACCGCCTGCCGGATTCCTTCCGCTTCACCACCGAACTCGACGATCTCGCGACTTGCGATCTCGTCCTCCTGGTCACGCCTTCGAAGGCCGTCCGCGAGGTCAGCGCGCGTCTTTCCACTACCACGCTTTCCCGGGATGCCGTGCTCCTTTCCTGCACCAAGGGGGTCGAGCGCGGTAGCGGCCTGCGGATGAGCGAGATCATCACCGAATGCTTCCCGCACAATCCCGTGGCCGTACTCTCCGGCCCGAGCCACGCCGAGGAAGTCGTCCAGAAAATGCCCACGGCCATCGTCCTCGGCTGCGCGCGGGAGGAAGTGCGCACCCGCCTCCAGCAGACCTTCGCCACGTCCTTTTTCCGGCCCTACACCAGCGAAGACGTCGCCGGCATCGAACTCGGCGGCGCCTTGAAGAATATCTTCGCCCTCGCCGCCGGCGTCAGCGATGGCCTCGGCCTCGGCGACAACTCCAAAGCCGCCTTGATCACCCGCGCCCTTGCCGAGCTCATCCGTGTCGGCGTCGCGCTCGGTGGCAAGCGCGAGACCTTCCAGGGCTTGAGCGGCCTCGGCGACCTCATGGTCACGTGCTTCTCGCGCCACAGCCGCAACCGCGCCGTCGGCGAGCGTCTCGGCAAAGGCGAACGACTCGCCGATATCATCGCCTCGATGAACATGGTCGCGGAGGGCGTCCCGACCACTTACAGCGCCCACGAATGCGCCCGCCGCCTTGGTCTCGAGACGCCCATCATCGAGCAAATGCGCGCCCTCCTCGACGGCACCCTCACCCCGCGCGAAGTCGCCGTGAACCTCATCACCCGCGAGACGAAAGCAGAGTAGCGAACCCGGGCTCCTACTTCGCCCCTTCGTAAGTAATCACGAGATTCGTTACGCCTTTCTCGCTGGTCGCCTTCACCGTGAGCTTCCTCTTTCCGCCGTTCACGGTCGCGGTCACCATCGTCGAATCATTCCCATCCGTGCTCGTGGACTTCACCTCCGTTTCGAAGCCATCGGCCTTGAGCGTGCTGTCGAAATAGTCCTTCACCTTGTCGGGGTCGTCCCTCGTCTTGGCGAGATAGGTGCCGGCGATTTTGTCCTTGGTCTCCCGTCTCGTTCCGCCGTCCTGCCCTTGCGCCGCAGGGTATGAGGGCACCCACCTCGGCGGCAGCGTCGCATCCCGGTCGACGCTGGCGGCGACCGGGCCCGGCGAGGCGGTCGATGTCAGCACGACCACTCCGCTGTCATCGACTTCAGCGAGCGGGAGAGGGGGGCGGGGAACCGCTTTCGCCATTTTTGGCGGAAAGCAAAGTGAGGCCAGGAGAATCCCGGCGATGGCCACAAAGCCGGCAAAGATTGCCGTCCGCACGCGGCTGGATACGCCTGCCTTTTGCGGAGCCGGGTTGGAATCGGAAGGGTTCATCAGAGAACAGTTCACCCAGCTTGTAGCGCGACGGTCATGGGTTGTCCGTCAATTTCGGTTGCCGACCTGCCACATCCGGCTTGGGAATTCGATCCCTTTGATAGCGGGCGGTTATCACAGCAATGCTAAATCTCTATTTCCGCTACAAGCCAATCCACGTTTAGTCTTCCGCCACAAGGCTACTCTACTACTTCGCCACGCCATGAACAATACCTCCCACGATTACGATGCCATTCTCATCGGCGCCGGCCCTGCCGGCTCCTGCGCCTCCGCCATCCTCGCCGAATACGGCCACCGCGTCCTCGTCCTCGAGCGCGAAAAATTTCCCCGCTACCATATCGGCGAATCCCTCATTCCCTTCACCTTCGGCCCCCTCGAGCGCATCGGCATGATCCCGAAAATGAAGGCGTCGCATTTCGTAAAGAAGTACAGCGTCACCTTCGTCCAGCCCGAGGGCCGCCGCTCGCAGCCCTTCTATTTTTTCACCCGCTACGATCGCGAGACTGTCGCGCAATCGTGGCAGGTGCTGCGCTCCGAGTTCGACCAGATGCTCTTGGATAACGCCCGCGAGAAGGGCGCCGAAGTGCGCGAGCAGACCACGGTGAACCGCCTGCTCATGGAGGGCGAGCGGGTCATCGGCGTCGAGGCCACGGACCGCACCACCGGCCGCGCCTACGAAGTGCGCGCCCCGATCGTCGTCGATTGCACGGGCAAGGAAGCCTTCACTTCGAACAAGCGCGGCTGGCGCCTGCGCGACCCGTATCTCAACAAGATTGCCGTCTGGACCTACTACAAGGATTCCAAGCGCGGCGAAGGCATCGACGAAGGCGACACCACCGTGGCCTACGTCCCGGACAAAGGCTGGTTCTGGCACATCCCGCAGCACGACGGCATGACCAGTGTCGGCATTGTCGCCGAAGGCAAGTATCTCACCCGCGACGGAGTGAAAGACCCGAAGGAAATCTTCCACCGCGAGGTCGAGGAAAACCTTTGGATCAAGGACCGGCTCTCCGTGGGCCAGTCGACCGGCGAGTATTTCATCACCAGCGAATACAGCCGCCACTCGCGCTATTGCGCCGCGCCGGGCCTGGTTCTCGCGGGCGACGCCCTCGCCTTCCTCGACCCCGTCTTCAGCAGCGGCGTGATGCTCGCGCTCGAGGGCGGCCAGCTCGTCGGCGAGGCGATCCACGAAGGCCTCGTCGCCGGCGATCTCTCGCCCGCGCGCTTCACCGAGTACGGCGCCACCGTCCGCCAGGGCGTGGAAAATATGCGCAAGCTCGTCTACGCCTTTTACGACCCGAACTTCTCTTTCCGCGAAGTCATCAAGGCGCATCCCGATGCCGCCGGCCAGCTCACCGACTGCCTCTCCGGCGACGTGAACAAGGACTTCACCCAGCTCTGGGACTGGATCCGCGAGTTCGTCCCTCTGCCCGACGATCTGCCCTACGGCGAGCCCGCTCCCGAGGGCGATGCCTTGGCCACCGCTTGAAATAGCTGGGTTGAAGCACGCTCAGCGTCCTTCTGCCCCCTCGCTTCTCTCTTCGACCATTCCCGCCACATTATGACCCACCATCATGGTTCAAAAATGCCTGAACCATGATGGTAATGCTTTTTGCAATGATCGTTCAAGCGAAAACCTTTCGCCGAGCTCCCGGCCGCAATTTGACTGAACCCGCTCTCCTACTCGTGCCCGAGCACAAACACCAACCCCCTCGCCAGGCGATCCGGGAGATTGTCCCCATGATGCCCGGGCGGTTGGTAAAACCGCACCGCTGAGGCCCGGTTTTTCAGTTCGTTGAAAATCTTGCGGGCACCGATGTTCGCGCCGAATTCATCCTGTTCCGCGCCATCGAGATAAATGCGCTGCGAGGGCGCGAAAGCATCGTCATTGCGGCGCACGAGCATCAGCGGGTCGAGGTCGAGCCACCGCTTCCACACGTCGGCGCGCCACTGGCCCTTGTCGTCGTAGAGCCATTCGAATTGACCGGGTTTGTCGGCCACCGGCGCATAGTTGGCGCAGAGGCCCATCACCAGCCGGGCCAGGCCATCCTTGGGCAACTGCGCACCTTTCCCCGGGGCCATCGCCGCGGTGAGCATGGCGGGCGTCACCGCGCGGACGTTCGGTTCGTTGACCAGCGTCCGGTGCGTCGTGTCGAAAGCACTGTCGGGCGAAAGCGCCACGACCGCATTGAACTTGTCGTGCTGCTTCATGCCCAGCAACAACGCGCCGTAGCCGCCGCTGGAGTGGCCCGCGATCACCGGGCTGGCGCCGGACGCCGGGGACGAGTAGCGCGCGGTGAGCGCCGGCAGGATCTCTTCGCTGACGTAATCCGCATAGCGGCCCGTGGCCGTCGAATTCAGGAACTGGCTTCCCCCGTAGCGCGACCGCCCATCTACCACCGCAATCCGCAGGGGATTGGTTTTGGCCAGCAGGTCGACGACCTTGCCAAACCAGGCATTGTTCCCATCCGCGATCGCGTCTTCGGCGGAGCTGCCCCAGCCGGGCAGGTAAATCACGAGCGGCAGCGGCGCATCGTCCTTCACGTTGTCCGGCTTGAAGACCGCGAGGTGCCGCGCTGGCGGATCGCCCAAGGGATTGTCCTTTAGCGTGGCGCCCGGGATGTCCATGACGTCAAGTTGCGCCGCCCGCAGATCGATGCTGGCGGCGACGGTCGTGAGGGCGAAAACGAGGAGGGTTCTAGGAGTGCGCATGGGGGTAAGGCGTGATCTTAAGACCGAAAACCGAAAACTGGAAACTCTCAGTCGCGCAGATTGGTCATCAGAAAATGCCGTACCCGCGGCGGCTCCGGCCCGCGGTGAAATGCATTTACCGCTTCGTCGATGCGCTTGTCCTCCACCGTCGCCCGTTCGTGCTGCCGCAGATGCTCGGCCCACGAGCCCACGAGGAACGTCTCGCGAAAGTGCTTGGGATTGTCGAGGTCGTGAAAAAGCGAGCAGCGGAACGCGCCATCGCGCAGCCGCGTGCGCCGCAGGGCGCGCATCGCGGCGCGAAACTCGCGGGTCTGCGCGGGATCGATCTGGTAATCGACGGTGATCAGCACCGGGCCATCGTCCGCCGCCGGTTCCAACGCCAGATTGTGGATCTGCGGCCAGTGGCCGGAAGGGCTAAGATCGAGCTTCTCCACGTGGCTGATCGGCAGCCAGCGATCGAACGCCGCACACACCAGCAGCCACCCGCCCGCGCCCCACAGTGCGGTGGACGAACTCGTCCACCCGGTGACACGCCCCCAAGCCAGCGCGCCGAGCGCAAAAGCGCCCTGCGCCACGACCAGATAAATCGCCGAGCTGCGCGCCCGCACCCAATTGGGAAAAGCACTCTGCGAGGCCACGCTGAAGGTATTGAGCGCGCTGATCCAGCCGCCTCCCACGACCAGCAGGTCGAGCCCCATCATCAGGCGATTGGGCACGATGGCCAGCAGGCCGGTCGACACGGCCGCCGCCACGCTCGCCCCGGCGAGCACGCGATCGAAGGAAAGCCGCGCCCGCAACCTCGGCAGCAGCAGCAGCGCGGTGATGATCGCGCCCGTACCGTAGCAGCCCATGAACATGCCGAAATCGAAGCCCGTCCAGTGTCGTTCGCGGATGAGCACCGGCAGTAACGCGATCGGCGCGACCGCGGCGAAGACGTGCAACCCGGCGCGCACCAGCACGGCCTGCATCGGCGGCGAATGTCGCGCATAACGCAGCGCCGCCGTGATCGCCCCCAGCATCTGCTCCTGCTGCGCACTGCGCGGCTGCCCGGAGTAACCCCGGTTGCTCATCACCGCGATCACCGCCACGAACGAAATCGCATTCAGCGTAAAGACCGGCGCCGGCCCCAGCGCCGCGATCAGCAGGCCGCCAATGATCGGCCCAAAGGCGCGCGCGATATTGTACCCCACCGCATTCAGCGCGAAAGACGGCGCGAGCAGCGGCCGCCCGACCAGGTCCGGGATCATCGCCTGCCACGCCGGAGTGGTGAAGGCCGTCGAAACTCCCAGTTGAAACGTCGCCAGCAACAGCAGCGCTTCATTGAGCCGCCCAAAGTAGGCCAGCAACGCCATCCCCGTTGCCGTGAGCAGTGCGCCGATCTGCGCCACGAGGATCTGCTGTCGGCGATCCACCAGGTCGGCCAGCGCTCCGGCCGGCAGCGCGAGCAGGAAGAGCGGCAGGCTCGACATCGTCTGCATCAGCGAAATCATGATCGGCGACGGCGTCATCGTGGCCATCGTCCACACCGCCGCCGTGTCGTTCATCGTCGTCCCGATATTCGACACGATACTGGCCAGCCATACCGCCCGAAACAGCGGCTGCCGCAGCGGCACCCAAGGCGACGGCGCAGGGCTCATGCGCGGGAAATGAGGCTCAGTTGACAGTCGATCATGGTTGGCGGGTTTAAGGTAACAAGACGCGTCACCATTCGTCATTCGTCATTCGCACCGGCATTCGCCGCCCCCGCAGCTAAGAAAAGGAGGGGAGACCGGATAACAAACGAGAGGGGAATCCCGGGTGGGGTATGCTGCAGCGATTGGCCGCGTGGAACAAATCGCCCTGGCGGGATTGTGTGAGCCGGGGCGGGCTGCGGAATCAAGGCCAGTCAAGGCTGCTAAAGGCGAATCAAGGGCGGAAATTTTTTCGGCGCGGAAGGAAAGTCGGGTTCTATCAATGGTGCTTATCAATCAGTTCAAAATGTTCCACGCGAGGCCGAGTGAATTCCTCAGTCGCCCTTGCTCGTGCTCAATCGTGTCTAATCGTGCCTCCAATTTTTCCGCCGCCTTTCCACTTCAGATGCTGCTTTCACAGAGGAAATCGCACCGAATCGCACCCATCCCAACCCTTTGATCTTACCACCCCGGATTCCCTGCTTGCCCTGAAGGGCCTTTGCGGCTACCTTCGCGACCCTTTTACCCAGCCATGAGCACACCAACCAAGATCTCCGAAACCTCAACGAAAGCCGCCGCCCCACAAGCTGAGCGCGGCGTTACCATGAGCGGCGCGGAGATCCTCGTCGAGTGCCTGATTCGCGAGGGAGTAGACTCGATTTTTGCCTACCCGGGCGGCGCTTCCATGGTCATGCACCAGGCGCTGACCAAGCGCGAGGACAAGATTCGCACCTATCTGCCCCGCCACGAGCAGGGTGGGGTGTTTGCGGCCGAAGGCTATGCCCGCGCCACCGGCAAGGCCGGCGTGGTGATGGCGACCAGCGGCCCCGGTGCCACGAATCTCGTGACCGGCATCGCCGACGCTTATCTCGACTCGACACCGCTGGTGGCGATCACCGGGCAGGTGCCGCGGCACATGATCGGCAAAGGCGCTTTCCAGGAGACGGATGTGTTTTCGGTGACGGCGCAGATCGTGAAACACAATTTCCTCGTGATGGACGTGAACGACATCGCGCGGGTGGTGAAGGAGGCCTTTTACATCGCCCAGACGGGACGGCCCGGTCCGGTGCTCATCGACATCCCGAAGGATATCCAGAACGCCACCACGCAGCCTATCTTCCCGAGCGAGGTGAACCTGCGCGGGTACGACCCGATGAAGCACGCGGACGACGTGGCGCTGAACGAAGTGATCGGCCTCATCAAGCAGGCCAAGGCGCCCATGATCTACTGCGGTGGCGGCATCATCTCGGGCGAAGCTTCGGCCGAGTTGCTCGAGTTCGTGGAACGCACCGGCATTCCGGTGGCGACCACCCTCATGGGCATTGGTTGCTTCCCGGAGACCCACGAGCTTTCACTCAAGTGGCTCGGCATGCACGGCACGGTTTACGCGAACAACGCGGTTAACGAAGCCGACCTGCTGCTCGCCATCGGCGTCCGTTTCGACGACCGCGTGACCGGCAAAATCAGCGAGTTTGCCAAGCACGGCACGATCGTCCACATCGACATCGACAACTCCGAGATCAACAAGAACAAGGTCGTGCGCCTGCCGATCCTGAGCGACGTGAAGTACGCGCTTGCCCGCTTGAATGAATTGCTCGAGCAATCCGGCAAGCAACGCGTGAAGTCCGGCTTTAGCGCCTTTCCCGATTGGTACGCCAAGATCAACGACTGGCACGAGAAGTATCCCTTTACCTTCAACGACACGGAGGATGTCATCCAACCGCAGTACGCCATCCGCCTGCTCTATGAGCTGACCAAGGGCGACGCCATCATCACCACCGGCGTTGGCCAGCACCAGATGTGGGCGGCGCAATTCTACGATTTCACCAAGCCGCGCACGCTGCTGACCAGCGCGGGCCTGGGCTCGATGGGCTTCGGCTATCCCGCCGCGCTCGGTGCGAAGGTGGCCTTTCCAGACCGGGAGGTGATCGACATCGATGGTGACGGTTCCTTCCTGATGAATGTCCAGGAACTCGCGATGGCCCATGTCGAGGGCATCAATGCGAAGGTCATGATCTTGAACAATCAGTGGCTCGGCATGGTGATGCAGTGGGAGGATCGTTTCTTCGGTTCCAACCGCGGTCACACCTTCCTCGGCAACCCGAAGAATGCCTACAAAGGCAGCCTTGAGGATCCGACGGGCATCTATCCCGATTACGTGAAGATGTGCGAAGGTTTCGGCGTGAAGTGCGAACGCGTGATGCACAAAAAGGACATCGCCGCCGCGATCCAGCGCATGCTCGACGCCAAGGAGCCCTATGTCCTCGACGTCATGGTGCCTTACACTGAGCACGTGTTGCCGATGATTCCCGCTGGGGGGACCTATAAAGACATCATCTACGAAGGTCGGCAGACGCTGAAGCCCGGCTCCGGGCTGTAAGCGCCCGTCCGTTCTCAGAATTTAGGTCAACGATTCGCCGATCCACGTTCCGTGGGAATACGGTCGTGCCATAATCGACAACTAATAGGCATCTATTTGTCGCCTATCGGCCTCTTTTGCCACCTCAGGTGACCTATTTAGCCTGATTCATTAAGTAGTTCTACGTTTAAGTACAGCTCCTGCTAAGTAGCTGCCCGGCCAATCTGCCCTTAGCATGACCCCGGTCGCTCACCTCCAGTCCATCGTACGCCGTCTGTTTGCCTTCCGGCAAACGAAGAGGGCGCTTCGTCTGGCCGTGACGGCGTTGCTTTTCGTCCCCGCGGCTCGCGCCGACCAGCCGATCGTCCTCCAGCTCAAGTGGTATCATCAGTTCCAGTTCGCCGGCTTTTACGCTGCCGAGGCCAAGGGCTTCTACGCGGCCGAAGGATTGACCGTGGAGATTCGCGAAGGCTCGCCCAAGCGGCCCGCCATTCAAGAAGTGCTCTCGGGCAGGGCCGACTTCGGTGTGGCGGATGAAGCGGTGCTCCTCGCGCGCCTCCAGGGCCAGCCCATCGTGGCTTGCGCGGTCATCTTTCAGCATTCCCCGTTCATCGTCATGGCCCGCGCCGACAGCGGCATTCGGAAGCCCTCGGACCTCTCCGGGCGCAGCGTGATGGTGGGGCCCCTGGAGGGCACGGCGCAGTTCCAGGCCATGCTCAAGCACGAGGGGATTCCGCTGGGCGCCGTGAAACAGCAGCCACACACGTGGAGACTGCGCGACTTGATCGAAAAGCGGGTGGATGCGATCACCGCCTACAGTACGGTCGAGCCCACCCAGTTGCGCCAGGCCGGCGTCGAGCCGGCAGTGGTTCGCGTCGCTGATTATGGGGTCGATTTTTATGGCGATACGCTTTTTACCAGCGAGTCGGTCGTGAAGAGGAATCGGGCGCAAGTCGCGGCGTTCATCCGGGCGACGCGCCGGGGTTGGGAGTACGCGATGGAGCATCAGGAAGAGATGATCGATCTCATCCTGAAGAAGCCCGAGGTCCAGCAGCGCAAGTTGAAGCGCGAGAATCTCGAGATCGAGGCCCGCGAGATGCGGCCCTTGATCCTGCCCGATCTCGTGGATGTCGGGCACATGAACCTGGGGCGCTGGGAGCGCATGGAGCAGATCTTTCTGGAGACCGGGCTCATCCGGCGCAAGGCCAGCTTGAAGGGTTTCCTGTTTGAAGAGAATCCCGAATCGGACCGGGAGGTCCTGTGGATTTTCGCCGGTGTCCTGGCCGTGACATTGTCCATCGTGGGCGTGGCGTTGCTCTGGAATTTTCAGCTCCGCCGGAAAGTGGAGCGGAGCACGCGCCATGTCCGTCTCAGCGAGGCCAACCTTACTGCCTTGATCGAAAACACCACGGCCTCCATTTGGTCGGTGGACCGGGACTTGCGCTATATCACTTTCAACTCGCACTTCCGCCGTCAGGTTGAGGAGCGGATCGGCCGTCCGCCGGAAGTGGGGATGGCCTTGGAGCAGATTTTGCCCGGCGAGGAATTGGCTGAACGAAAGCAGCTCTACCAGCGGGCGCTGGTCGGCGAGCATTTCACCTGGGAAGTGGTCCGCACCTTCAAGCACGGCCCGCGGATCCTCGCCGAGTCTTTCAATCCCATCTCCAACGGCCACGAAATTACCGGGGTCACCGTCTTCAGCTACGACATTACCGAGCAGCGGCAGCTCGAGGAGCAGTTCCGCCAATCGCAGAAGATGGAGGCCATCGGCCAGTTGGCCGGCGGCGTGGCGCATGATTTCAACAACCTCCTCATGGTCATCCAGGGAAATGCGTCGCTCGCGCTCATCACCGAGCTGCCACCGACCGAGGTGAAGGCCGTCTTCCAGGACATCGTCGCCGCCACCGAGCGGGCGGCGGCACTGACCGGACAACTCCTCGCCTTCAGCCGGCGCCAGCCGATGCAACCGCGCGACTTGGAGATGAATGCCATCGTCGACGAGGCCTCGCGCATGTTCAGCCGTTTGATCGGCGAGGACATCACCCTCGAAACGCAGCTCGCCGTGGAAGCCACGCCGGTGCATGCGGATGCCGGGATGATCGAGCAGGTGCTCCTCAATCTCGCGGTCAATGCGCGCGATGCCATGCCGCATGGTGGCCGGCTCACCCTGCGCACTCGCGCGGTCACGCCGCAGGAGCTGCCGGTGAATCTGAAGGCGCGCGTGGATGGGGAGGCCTTCATCCGCGTCGATGTCTCGGACACCGGCCGCGGCATTCCGACGGATTGCCTGCCGCACATTTTCGAGCCGTTCTTTACCACCAAGGAGGTCGGGAAAGGCACCGGCCTCGGCCTGGCCACCGCTTTCGGTATCGCGCAACAGCACGGCGGCTGGCTGACGGTGGAGAGCGAGTCCGGAAGAGGCTCCACCTTTTCTCTCTTCCTGCCTCGCCGTGCCCTCGCGGCCCGTGTGGAATTGGCGGCGGCAAGACCCACGGTGGCGAACCAGCGCGGGAGCGAAACGGTCCTCATCGTGGAAGACGACGCCACCGTGCGCTCCGTCGTGGTGCATGTGCTCAAGCAGAACGGCTACCGCATTTACGAGGCGGTGAATGGACAAACGGCCCTCGAGCTTTGGGAGCAATGCGGCCATGAAACCGACATGTTGATTACCGATATGGTGATGCCCGGGGGAGTGACCGGCCACGAACTGGCCCAGCAGCTTCTCGCCAAAAAGCCGGCGCTCAAGGTGATCTACACGAGCGGCTACAGCGCAGAGGTTTTCCGCGGCGATTTCGTGCTGCCGCAGGGTGTCGATTTCCTGCGCAAACCGTATCGCGCCGAGGATCTGCTCAGCGCCATCCGGACCGCCCTCGACGGGGGCGGGTCCAGGAACTAGGCCGCCGCGTGGCGCAAAAGAGCGATTGCCCAGAGGGCGGAACCGGGCCAAATTACTGACTGCATTTTCACCGTCTGTGAAACTTCGACTTCCCCCCACTTCCGCGCTGCTGCGCCTTGGCGCTGCCAGTATTCTTACGGCTTGGATGGGTTGTTCGAAACCTGCGGAGACGCCATCGGATCAGGCGACTCCGGCGGCGACCACCGCGGCGACGCCGACTCCATCTGCCAGGGAGCCGCAGGCTTCCACGCCGGACCCCGCCGCCGCCACTCCCGCGCCGGCGCCAGTGGCTGCCCGCCGCCCGGACTATGTCCACGAGGTGAGGCCGCTGTTCGAAACCTATTGCTACAAGTGCCACGGCAACGGGAAGAAGAAAGGCAGCCTGGCCCTGGATGGCTTGACCGACAGCGGCGTGGCCTTGGACGTGACGGCTTCGGCCGCTCCGTCGCCGCAGGACCAAAAAGCTTGGGGGCACGTGCTGGAAAACCTGCGCACCGCCGAGATGCCGCCCGACGAGGAAAAACAGCCGACCCTCGAGGAGCGCGAGATGATGATGAAGTGGATCGACCTCGTCGTCTTCACCGTCGATCCCGATCATCCGGACCCGGGCCGGGTCACCATCCGGCGCCTGAACCGCACGGAATACAACAACACCATCCGCGACCTCATCGGGGTCGACTTCCAGCCGGCGGACGATTTTCCGGCGGACGATTCTGGCTACGGCTTCGACGACATCGGCGACGTGCTCACGCTGCCCCCAGTACTTTTCGAGCGCTATCTCGGCGCGGCGGAAAAAGTGATGAGCATGGCGATCCTCAACGATCACAAGCCGCGCCCGGAGAAAATGTACGTCGATCTCATGACGATCGAAGGCGGCCCGAAGACCGGCACCACCGCCATCTCGCGCAAGATCGATGAAACGGAGTCCACCGTGAAACTCAATCTGCCGGTGGCCGGCCAGTATGACGTCAAGCTGGTGGTCGAATCGCAAAAAGTCGGCGCCGAGGCCACGAGGATGGAGTGGAAGTTCGACGGTCAGATCCTGCGCACGACGGAGCTTTCCGGGCGCCGGGATTTCAAGGAACAGGTGAAGACGGCGCTCCGCGTGGACAAGCCCGGCGAGCACACGCTCATGATGCACGTGCTCAATCCGGCGGCTCCGGGCGAGACGTCCAGGAGCCCGAATCCCAAGGACAAGAACAAAGGGGAAGACAAGGACGGCAAACGCACCTTCGTCGTCCGGCAACTGATGCTCCTCTCGCCGCCGCAGAAGGTCAAGGCGCCGGAATCACAGTACCTCATCTTCAAGCCCGGCGCCGGCCAGCCCAACCTCGAATACGCCGCGCGCGCCATCATCCAGTCCTTCGGCAAGCGCGCCTTCCGCCGCCCGCTCGGCGCCAACGAAGTCGAGCGCTTCGTGTGGATTTACAAGCAGGCGGGGCTCAAGGGCGGCAACTTCGAGCAGAGCGTGCAGACGGCCATCACCGCGATCCTCGTCTCCCCGCACTTCCTCTTCCGCGGCGAGTTGCAATTGCAGCCGGACAATCCGCAATCCGCCACCCTGGTCAGCGAATGGGCGCTGGCCTCGCGGCTTTCCTATTTCCTGTGGAGCACCATGCCCGACGAGGCGCTCTTTGCCGAGGCCGAGCACGGCACCTTGCGCAAGAATCTCGATGCGCAGGTCAAGCGCATGCTCGCCGATCCGAAAGCGGAGGCGCTGGTGGAGAATTTCGGCGGCCAGTGGCTGCAGATCCGCAACCTCAAGCTGGTGCAGCCCGATGCCACGACCTTCCCCGCGTGGGATCAGGCGCTGGCCACGGCCATGGAACGCGAGACCGAATCGCTCTTCGAGTACATCATGCACGAGGACCGTCCGGTGCTCGACTTCATCGGCGCGGATTACACCTTCGTGAATGAACGCCTCGCGAAGCATTACGGCGTCCCAGGTGTCGAGGGCGAGGCCTTCGTGAAGGTCCCGCTGCCCGCGAATCGCCCCGGTGGCATCCTCGGGCAGGGCAGCTATCTCACCATCACTTCGAATCCCACTCGCACCTCGCCGGTGAAGCGCGGCAAATACGTGCTGGAGAATCTCCTCGGCACGCCGCCGCCACCGCCGCCGCCCCAGGTGCCCGATCTCGACGACAAGGCCCGCACGGAATTGCACGGCACCCTGCGCCAGCGCATGGAACAGCATCGCACGGATCCGGTCTGCGCCAGTTGCCACGCCCGCATGGACCCGATCGGTTTCGGCCTCGAGCAATTCGACGGCGTTGGCATGCGTCGCGAACGGGATGAAAATGCGGACATCGACGCCACCGGCCAGCTTGTGAGCGGCGAGAAATTCCTCGGGCCTGCGGAATTGCAGAAGATCCTGCTCACGAAAAGGCGTCCCGATTTCCTGCGTTGCCTCTCGGAAAAGATGCTCACCTACGCGCTCGGGCGCGGCATGGAATTCTACGACCGCGTCGCCGTCGAGAAGATCTCCGGCTCGCTCGAAAAGAACCCGAATTTCTCCAATCTCATCATGGAAGTAGTCAAGAGCGTGCCCTTCCAGATGCGCCGCGGGGAAGGCGACCACCGCAAGTTTTCCGAAGTCAAAAAGACCGCCGCGGCAAATTGATAGGGAGGCGGGAAACCCGCCCCGCCACCACCGATATAACCCCCACTCCGCGTCACCATTGATTAGCTCCCATCCTCCATGGCTAACCTCCCCTTTAGCCATGGAGGATAACCTCGAGACGCACACTCATTCAAGCCAAAAGATCCGTCCCAAGCTGACGTCACGTTTCCGCCGCGGCGCGGTTGCCTCGGCGAATGCGTGGCGGTCTATCAACGATTAACGGTCCGCGATCTACTCTCCGCGCGTCACTGCATCAAAAACGCGAACAAGTCCTTCAGTTCCGCGTCGCTCAATCCGCCGAGCATTCCCTCCGGCATGAGCGAGATGGGCGATGCTTCCAGGCTTTCGATGTCCGATTGCTTGACTGCGTGCTTCTGCCCGGCCACGTCCCGGATCACCACGCCCCCGGCATCCTGCTTGTCGATGAGCCCGGTGAAAATCTGGCCGTCCTTTACCTTGCAGATATAGGCGCCGAACCCCTCGCGAATTTCCGCGCTCGGCGACAAAATGGCCACCAGCCAGAAATCCTTGTTGGTGCGTTCGTAGCCGGTCAATTCCGGCCCCACGTGCCCGCCTTCGCCGAAGAGCGTATGGCAGATCGAGCAGCGCTGCGTGAAGGTCACTTTGCCCTTCGCGGGATCGCCCAGACCGTTGGCGAGCAGGGCCTTGATCCGGTTCGCTTCCGCGACCACCTGCGCGTTGCTCAGTTTCAAGTCCGACGACGGCCAATACTTCTTCACCAGCGCATCCATCTCCGCGTCGTGATACTGCCCGATCTGGCGCACCACGTCCGGCGCCACGTTCTTTTCCTTGATGTGGTGGAACTCCACTTCGCCCAGGAAAATGCGGGCCCAGTCTTTGCGGCTCACCAGCATGCGGTGGGTCGCGTCCCGCACCGCCGGATCACCAGCGAGCTTCGCCTCGTAGGACGCCACCGCGCTCTGCGCGATCTTCACGTCGTCAAACCGGCTCGCCTCCGCGAGCGCCGTCTTCTTGAGCGGAATGTCACCCGTGCTGGCAAACGTCGCCTCGATCACCGGCACCACTCGCTTGTCGCCGGATTGCGCGAGCGCTTCGAGCAGGGAGATGCGCTTCACTGGCGGCGCATTCTTGTCCGCGACAATAGCCAGCGCCTTCTTCGCTGCGTCCGCATTGCCGGTCTTCACCGCCATCGCGAGATCGCTATCCATCTGGCTCTTGAAATACGCAATCAACGGTCCCGACAAGGCCGGCGGCAGCTCCGGCAATTTGCCCCCTTCAAACGCGGACGCCACCCCTTCGATCACCACCGCCTGGTCCTGGCTCCGCTTCGCCAGCGCCAGCAGCTTCGCGCACGCATCGTAATTCTCCGTGCCCCCGGCCATCGCCCAGCGTTTCGCCAGGTACTGCGCGCCATAAGTCCGCGCCAGTTGAAAATCCCACACCTTCGGATCTTCGAAGAGTGCCAGCACGGCGTCACGATCGCTCACCGCCTTGCTCTCGACCGCCCACCAAAGCAGCAGCGGAATGCGCTGGTCCTGCATGTCTTCGTTGCGCTCCATCATCGTGCGCACGATCGGCAGCCCAGCCTCGGCCGGCAGCCGCTTGGCGCTGCACAGCAGTTGCGTCCGCACTTCCGGCTGCTGCTCCGTCGCCGCCAGGCTCTTCAAGCCCGAGGCCAGCAGCGTGCTCGTTTCATTACGGTCGCCCGCGCAACGCACCACCCACCGGCGCACGTACGGATCGGGATGCTTCAGCAGATCCATCGCCAGGTTGTCGTCCAGTCCACCCAGCATGTGGATGGCGAAGAGCGCGTCGACGGCGTGCGAATTTTTCGGATCGCGCGCCAGCTTCTCCAGTTGCGGCAGAGCCGATTTATCCTCACGCCAGCCCAGCTCCAGCGCCGCCTGCTGCCGGAACCACCGGTTTGCATGGCTCAGGTAGCCGATCAGTTCGCTCACCGGCGCGGTGTGCAGGTTGAATGGCTTCAAGGCCACATTTGCCCCGGTGGGCCGCACGCGATAAATACGCCCGTCGGTCTTGCTCCAGTCATCGACCGGGCTCACATGGCTCAACCGCGTGTCGTACCAATCCGCCAGGTAGATGCAGCCGTCCGGCCCCACCTTGATGTCCACCGGGCGAAACCAGCGGTCTGTGCAGTGCAGCAGCGGTTCCTCATCCTCCGCGCGAAACGTCGAGGTGACCGGCACGCGGCGGCTCACATACACCATGTTTTGCAACGCGTTCGCCGCGATGAAATGCCCGCCCAGCGCCGCATCCATCAGCCCGCCATCGTAAATGCAGAACGCCTGGCTGAAGCGCTTGTTATCGCTCTTCGTCTCCATGTGATCGAAGTAACCGAAGCCGTACGGATTATCCGGCGGCCCATGCTTTCCGAAGGCCTTCACCCCGCTCATCCCTTGATCGTAGTGCATCCCGCGCGCGGCGCCGTTCGTCCCGCTGAAGACCCGTCCTTGCGCATCGAACTCGCAGCTGAACGTATTGCCCCCGCCTTCCGCGTAAATCTCGAACACCTTTGTCCTGGGATTGTACCGCCAGATGTGCTGGCCTTGGAAACGCACGTTCTTCGTCACCGCCGAGGAGATATTCGCCGTGGTCGTGCTGCCGTTTGCGCCGTAGAGCCAGCCGTCCGGACCCCAGTGCAGGCTGTTGGCCACCGAGTGTGTGTCCTCCATTCCGAACCCGCTCAGCATTACCTGCGGATCGCCGTCCGGAATGTCGTCGTCATTCGCATCCGGATAGAAGAGCAGATATGGGGCATTCATCACCCAGATACCGCCGGCGCCCTTGATCGCCGCCGTGGCAATGTTCAGCCCACTGATCGCCACCTTGTGCTGATCGAACGTGCCCGTCCCCTTGGTGTCTTCGAAGATCGTCACCTGGTCGGCGCCCTTCATCCCCCGCGGTGGCGGCTCCGGCACCTTGTCGTAGACCGCCCGCAAATGCTGGTCGTAGCTGAGGATCTTCAGCCCGGCGGGAAACTGATACTGCAGATACTGCGTCACCCACATCCGTCCGCGCGAATCCCAGCTCATGTAGAGCGGCTGACACGCCTCCGGTTCGCTCGCCATCATGTCGATGGCGAACCCGTCCCGCATTTGGAAAGTCTTCAACGCCTCGCTCGGCGGTGTGGGCGGCGTATTGTCCCGCATCACGCCGCGCCCCTTGAAAGTTTCCATCACCTTGCGCACTTCCTCATTTCCCGCCTTAACCGCCGCCGCCGGATTCCCCGCGGAGGAACCCCCGACCGCTGGAGCCGCCGCCGGGGAAGCCGCCGCCGGAGCCGTCGTTTGCGCGCCAAGCGACTGTACCATCGCGGCCATCGCCAAGCTGTAAACAAGCCAGGAAATCATAGGGGGGAGAAATCGATTCATAGGGGTCTGGATAGCTAGATTCATTTCCCCGCCCAATCCAAGCCGTTTCCGTCCCGATGTTCGAGCCGCGCCCCTGACGTATTTCGTTACGTCAACAGCGTGCCCTTCTGGTCGTGTGCGAAGACGGTTGTCTGGCGAGCAAATGCATTGACGAGGAAACCGCTCGACGCTCGACTCACTTCATGCATCTGACAATGGGTGAGTCGACAAGAACTCTGGCCGACGGGCGCGAAATCTCGCTGGTTTCTTTTTTCTTTAAAAATCTTGCTGCCAATTTCTCGGCCGGAATAGCCCAGACAATCCTCGACGAGCATGCCATGGCGATAGCAAAGCGGATATGGCCGGACGAGCCGTGTGAATTGCTACCAACGAACTCTTCGATTCCGCCTGATCTATCCACTCAGTTTTTGTGCATGGGCGAATTCGTTTCTTACACCCCCCTGCCAGGTTCTCAAGAATGCGCTTCATCGCTGATTGTCATTTGGTTTCAAGCGGGACTATCGCTTGAATTCGAAAAAATTGCGCTCGCACATTTGCCCGCGATCGACTGGAACAAAAAAGCAAAGGAGTTCAGTTGGTAGCGTCATTTTACATTTATTAGGTCCGTGCCAGACCCTTTGTCTCTTGACATTCAGATCCTGACTGGCCTCTACCGAGAGCTGTCGTGCTATGTAACATTCTTCTGCACGACATGTGGATGCAGCGCGCTCTAGCTATTTGACTTCAGCCCAGCGTCGCACCGGCGCCGGAGCGACCTCTAAGCCCTACACGGACTTCGTTACCCGCAAACTCGTCTCCGGCAATGGAGGGGTGATGACGTCGTTTAGGGTGGTGTGTGGCGATTGTTTGTGATTCGCCTGCGCTTTAGCTAGCGCGGCCATGCGCTTCCAAAATTGCTGGCGCGGAAAACAACCGCCGTCAAAGCCGGCTGTGATTTCTTTCGTCTTTGCCCAAATTGCCTCGAGCGAATCGTCCCGCACATTGCCAAGAGGGATCGCTTCGCCTGGGCAATCGAAGACTTCGCCGCGCACCTTTACATACAGTCCGAGGCCACGGATGGTGCAGGGCACTCCTCCCGAATAGGGAAAATGAGCGGCGTGGTGCAGGCCGAAGTCGCTGGCGTCGATTGCGGCCAGCCGGCGGAACATAGCATGTTGCTCATCCCACGAAATGGCCGAGGTATGACCATCCACGGTCCGGCCCGATGGCAGATAGTTGACCATGATCGTGAAGATGTTGTTGAGCCGGCCAAAGCGGTGGATTTCTACGATATCGTCTAGATTCTCCCGGCAAATGATGGTGTCGAAGGCCAGACGCGTTGGAGTCGGCAGGTTGAATCCCACGTCCATCAGTGTGTCGAGCGCGCGGGCCCGTTGCACAGTGTAGCTATTGGTCGGGATTCCAGGCTTGGACCGAATACCACGCACCACACGGTCTTGGTACTGCGCATTGGTGAGGGAGTTTACCTTCACTACGACAGTGGCTCCGAGGTCGAATAAACGCTGGGAAAAACTGTGACTCCCCAGCTTGAGCGACGCCTCCGAGTAAACGATCGGTGTAATCCCGCATCTCTGCATCCGTTCGATGAGCGTCCAGAAATCCGGGTCGATGGTCGGTTCCCCCGCACCGACGAAATTGATCGAGCGTGCGCCGAGGCCCGCGGCTTCGTCGATCAGTCGCAGGCGGCGTTCCAATGAAAGTTCACCAGCAAGGTGGCGTTTGCGGTCGCCGCGATTGGCCGGCGACTCCGTAAAACAGAAATCGCAATTCCAGGGGCAAACATTGCCGCCAAGTTCAAAAGCCGGATTCAGCATGCGGTGTCCGCGAATGGCGTCTCCAACCTCGGCTGCCGAGAAATCCCAGCCGCGCATGGTGAAGCCATACGAAGCCGGCAGGTCGAGATCTCCAGGAATATTGGGAACGTCGTCGGGCATCTCGCTGGCTCTAGTTTTCGATCGCGGCCCGCGCCTGTTTCGTCACTTCAGAGACCACCCAGATTTGCGCGGGCAGTTGTGCATAAAGCTCTTTGCACGCCGTTTGCATGTTGCTGGCAAGTTCTTCGTCGGTTAGCGGCAGGCGGTGGTTGTCCTGCCAGAAACTCACCACGGGAACAAACTGTTCGGAGATCACGTCCACCGGTGCGGAACTTTCGTCGCGACGAATGAAGAAGTCGCGCCGTGGACTGGCGACCCACTCCCACACCTCGCGCTCGAATGTCTCCTTGTTTGGCACCTCGGCATAAAAAAGCCTCGAAAGCACACCGGTGGTGAAGTTTGGCGGGTAAATTGCCAAGTCTCCCCGTTCGTACAGAACGATGCGTTTCGCCACCTCCTCCGGCCGGACACCCATTTCATTTGCGGTCTTCAAGGCCTCCGCTAAGATCAATTCATACGCGTGGCGGACGCGCCTGATGAGATTGCCTAGGTAAGCGCGAACATTTTGCGTGTGGTAGTACGATTTGAGTTCGCCAGTTCCGTTGGCCTCTCGTTTGTGATCGTCGGAGCCGAACGGTTGGAACATGGCAAAGCTGCCGCCCGCGGCAATGGCTTGACCAGCGAGAACCGCATAGCTCCGATATTTTCCAGCAGGATCGGCTCGAGGAACATCGCGATAGTCGACGCAGACAAGGGTATCAAGGCGCCCGACTCGATCGAAAAACCCTTCGACATTCCGAATGTCGCCAGTGTCTTCGAGCGACTGGAGTGTTGGCTCGTGCTGGGTCGTTTCGGGCTCACCGAATTTTCGCAATTCTTGGTAAAGATGGGCGCATTCTGGACCGCTTTCCGGGCGCAATCTTGCGGCGAATTGCTGGGCGAGCACATTCGAGAGTGACACCTTGCCGTTGCGCAACCGCGACAACCAACTCTTGGTAGTCCCGAGAAAGTCCGCTTGCTCTTGGAGAGTGCCAAGATTCCCGCTGAATTTGGGATCAGTTGCCAACCGTTGAATTTCGTCATCAAGGAGTTTGGAAAGGGGTCGGTTCATTGTCGCCGCACACTAACAGGGTTGCGGTATTATATGAAGTAACAAAATTCAGCAGTTCTCATACCCATCCCAAATTTGGCTCGATTCTTGCCTTGGGAATAAAAGTTGCGCAACAGGAAACAAAATATTGACGAAGCTCGTGAAATTACTTAAAACGGTTACAAGTCAAAAACGAAGATCCCGGTCACAACTCTGTTGATCATACTTTTCGAGGGTCGATCAGCGAAGCCATGAGCCGGGATCCGGTGCGGGCCGCTCGCGGCCTCACGACGAAATCTGGCCTCGATTTGAACTAAATGCAAGCGAAGTCGGAGATGTCGCCCTCTATGGGGTGACGGGTCGTGAGCGGCTTTAGCTCTTTTGGCGTTTGAGAAGATGAAACTAGAGACAAACACCGGTTCCGATCAAGCGATCGGAAGCAACCCCGTCGCCCACAATCGCCATGCCTGCGGGCAAAACGATGTCGCCGTCGTGAAGGATGACGAGTTCTTTACGGACGTGGACCACGGCCCGTTCCGGGCTTGGGGCATTTGCGACGTCACTTGCAATACCACGGGAGTCAGCATGGCGAAGGGCGACATGCCCCCGCACTCAGAGGGGGCGTTTCACGCGCATCACGACACCGATACCGCCTTGTACATCTTGGCGGGACGTGTCATTGCCGAGTGGATCGATAAAGGCCGAAACGTGCACCAAACGAAAGCTACGGCGGGTGAATTCATCTTTATTCCCAAAGGTGTGATTCATCGCCCCGTAAACGCGTTCAACGTGCCGATGACCTACATCGTCGCACGGGGTGTCGCCCACGCCGACTAGGAACGGAAAACTGCCGCCCGGAGACCCCGGTCTCCGGGCGGCAACCGATCACTATGACTACATTTCCTACGATTCTTGATTACTACGCTTCTCCAAACCAGCGAGAGGCGGAAGCCGCTGTTCTTCACTTTCAACCGAAAGGCCAAAAACACCGGCTGGTGCTGGACGGCTCGATCTATTTCCCAGGCGGAGGCGGGCAACTCCACGACGTCGGCGAAATCATTGGCGAAAATGGCGGACGGCTGCGCGTCGAACGCGTCCAGTTCGACAATGGCTCCATCGTGCATGAGGGTTTGCTCGAAGCCGGCTCCTTCGAGCATTTGGAACCAGTGCGAATTCGCCTCGATTGGAACCGCCGCTATCAAGGGATGCGGCTGCATACGGCCGGGCATCTGCTCCACGATGCGTTTCTCACGCTTCGTCCAACCGGGCTCGTGCCCCGCAAGGCGGAGCACAACCGCGACCCTTATGTTGAGTATCATGGCTCGCTCGATGCTCGCGATCAAAAGCCGCTGGAAGAGTCCATCGATGCACTTGTGTGGGCTGACTTGCCAGTCGTGATGCGTGAAGCCACCTTCGACGAACTCGTCGCCGGCTGCCGCTTCCTGCCAACGAACCTGCCGAAAAATAAGCCGTTGCGAACGGTACGTATCGGCAACGGCGAACTCGTCCCTTGCGGCGGCGTTCACGTCGCCCGGACTGGTGAGATTGGCCGTGTGGTTGTCACCGCCATTCACCAGACGGCCGACCAGACCGGAAGCCGCGTTCACTATCAGATTGTGGACCGGTAGCGTGAACAACTGCGGCGCGTTATGAAACGCGTCGGCACAGCGGAGCCGCCCGATCGGCTTGCAAAGTCGGTCGGGCGGTCGGGAACGAAAAGAGTCGCCTTAAGGAGGCTGCGGGAATCCGTCGGCGCTTGAACTGACGCGTTGAAAATCTTGAGCGCGAGCAGGAGCAAATGTGGCTCCACGGGATATGCTTCGGATGAAATGGCGTTCTTATGAACACATTGTGCTTGCCTTTTTGTGCACTCACGGTAAGATTGGTGCTGAAATAAGGGACGACGGCAGGCTCGGGTAGATGGTCGGAAGAAGCAGGATCTTTGACATTCGAAATCGCAGTGATTGGCACCCCAAGGATGCGGGGATATTTTTCGCGATTCCTGATTCAATCAGCCAATGAGCGTTCCTCGCCGATCCTCGTGTCCGGGCTCCGGATGGCCAGAAAAGACGCTGTCCCGGGACAGAACGCGGCGTCCGGCCTCGGGCGATCTCGGTAGGATATCACTCTTCTCCCACTTTGGATCCTACCTCGATCCCACCTTTCTCGCACCCATCGCTATCAGAGTAAAATTAAGCCGGATTAAGCTGCATTAAGGTCGACTAAGCCTTTGAATTTTTCTCCCATCCCCGGAACCGAATGTGGGCTATTGCGGGTTATTGCACCCTCTCAGGATTGCCTCTACACTGCGATCCAATGCAAAAGCTGCGGAATTTATTGCGAACCAATCGGTCCCGCCGGTTTTTATCCCTTTGGCGCCCTTTGTTTTCGCTGGAAGCGAAGGCCTGCGCCTGCACCGCCAAGCAGTAGAAAGCGAGAACTGACATGCACATCCCCAAAAAATCCATCTATCTGCCGCGTCGCACGTTTCTCCGCGGCCTGGGCGTCACCATGGCGCTGCCGTTTCTCGAGTGCATGCTGCCCGATGTCTTGAAAGCCGCCTCCGTCGCTCCTGTGGGCGGTACGCCCCGGCGCATGATTTTCATGTACCTGCCGAATGGGGCGGAGATGGAGAGCTGGACGCCGAAAGTCATCGGCGACAAATTCGAGCTGTCCTCGACGCTGGCGCCGTTGCAGGCGGTGCGGCAGCAGGTGTCGGTGTTGAGCGGGTTGGCGCATGTGCAGGCGCGGGCGCTGGGGGATGGCGCGGGCGATCACGCGCGGGCCAATTCGTGCTTTCTCACGGGTGTTCATGCGCGCAAGACGGCGGGGGCGGACATTGCGGTCGGCGTCTCGGTCGATCAAGTGGCGGCGATGCAGATCGGCAAGAACACGCGGCTGCCTTCCATGGAGCTGAGCTGCGAGACGAACCTGCGACAGGCCGGTTCGTGCGATTCCGGTTACGCCTGCGCCTATCAAAACAACCTTTCCTGGCGCAACGAAAACTCGCCCATGCCGCCGATCGGCGATCCGCGACTGGTCTTCGAGCGCCTCTTCTCGGCGAATGAGGAAGATCCCGACCTCATCGCCGGCCGGGCGCTGCGTGAGAGCTGCCGCAGCTCGATCCTCGACGTGGTCTCGGCGGATGCGAAGGCCTTTCAAAAGAACCTTGGCGCCACCGACCGTCACAAGCTCGACGAGTATCTCACCGGCCTGCGCGAGACCGAAACGGCCATCCAGCAGGACGCGAAATTCAAGGCGGCCAACCAGGCCAAGCCGCACGCCGCCATGGAGAAGCCGGAGGGCATCCCGGCCGATTTTACCGAGCACATCAAGCTGATGTACGATCTGCTGGCGCTGTCCATGCAGACGGATTCCACGCGCATCGCCACGATGATGGTGCAGCACGAGGGGAGCAACCGGCCGTATCCCTTCATCGGGGTCACCGATGGGCACCACGACCTGTCGCATCACGGCGGCAGCGCGGACAAAAAGGCGAAGCTCGCGCAGATCAACAAATTCCACATCGAGCAGATCGCCTATTTCCTCACGAAGCTGCAGGGGATGAAGGAGGGCTTTGGCACCGTGCTCGAAAATTCGATGATCGTGGTCGGCGGCGCGATTGCCGATCCCCAGGCACACCAGCATCACGACCTGCCCGTGCTCCTTTGCGGCGGCGGCGGCGGCACGCTCAAGCCCGGCCGGCACGTGCACTACGAAAAGGAAACACCGATGACCAATCTCTACCTGTCCCTCCTCGACCGCATGGGAGTGAAGGCCGACAAGATCGGCGATAGCACCGGGCGACTGGAGCGCATCTAGTTCGCCGGGAAACTTGTAAGGGGGGCGCGCCTCTGGGCGTATTGTGCGTATGCGTCTATTCCGTATTTTCGCCGTTTTCCTCTGTACCGCGGTCGCCCTCCATGCCGGGGATGCTCCGCGCAAGATGGCTTATGCCCGGGGTGAGGCGCTCTACGTTGCGAACCTCGATGGCAGTGGCGCGAAGAAAATAGCCACCGGCGCCGACCCCAATATCTCCCCCGATGGCACGCGGCTGGCCTTCAACACCCAGGCGGAGAAAACTCCCGAGCGCCACATCGCGATCGCCGATCTCGCCACCGGCAAGATCACTATCCTCCCCGGGATTCCGAGCAACAACAGTTACGGTCCGGTCTGGTCGCCCGACGGCGCGAAGCTGATTTTCAACACCTTCGTCGGGAGTGATTGGCGCCTGGGCGTCATCGACGCGGACGGCTCGCATTTTCATTATTTCGAGCCAAAAGCAAAGGTGGGCAGCTCGTTGAATTCCGTGGCCTGGCTGCCCGACAGCCAGAGCTTTTACGCGCAGGATCTCGATTCGCTTTATCACTTCGCCCTCGACGGCACGGTGCAGGAAAAGCGCAGCCTCACGAAATTCATCCCCCGCGCCTCGTTCAACAGCGGCCAGCAATTTTCCATGGCGGGCGATGGGCACACGCTGCTGCTCGATGCCGACATGGACGAGAACATCACGCGCAAGTATTGGGACGGCCCGCCGCCCGCCGTCTGGACCTTCGATTTCGCCACCGGCAAGGCCACGCGCCTCACGCCGAAAGGCTATTTCGCGTGGGACCCGGCGTGGATCAGCGAGAGCGAAATCCTCTGCGCCGTGCAGCCGGAAAAGTCGCGGGAGGCCTCGATCTATCGCCTCTCGATCGATGGCAGGAAGCGCGAGTTGGTCGTCAAGAACGCCAGCAACCCGACCGTCTCGCGCTGAGGCTGTGAAATAATTTACACTTTCCTTCGCGGTGTCATCCTGAGCGAAGTCGAAGGATCCCGTCGCTATACCAAAGATCATCGCTGGTAGAGCGACGGGGTTCTTCGACTGCGTTACACTCCGCTCAGAATGACACGCGAGGAGAGGGCTCACTTTTTAGACATCACCAAGGCTGCGGCTGGTGCGACGTCCGCGTTTTCGCTTCGCCAGAAGCCGGCGTCCGGTGTTTTCTACCGCCATGCACCCCCCTCGCATGCTCCCCCTGTTATTCCTGTTGTGCGGCGTCCTCTCTGTCGCCGCCGAAGACTCCACCCGCAAACTGGCCTACGAGCGCGACCGCAAGGTCTGGGTCGCCAACCTCGACGGCAGCGGCGCGAAGAAGATTGGCACGGGCCTTTTCCCGGTCATCTCGCCCGACGGCACCCGCGTCGCCTTCAACACCGAGGAGCAAACCGGCAAGACGGCCTGGGCGCGGCATATCGCCGTGGTGGATCTCGCCAGCGGCAAGCAGACGGTCTTCAAGGACGTGCCGAGCGAAAATGTCTACTATCCCAAATGGTCGCCGGACGGCACGCACCTCGCCTTCACGCTCTACGACGGCCACAACTGGCATCTGGTGATGATCAATGCCGACGGCACCGGCTTCCGCTTCATCAAGAAGGCCAAGGACGCCGAGGCCACGCTTTATTCGCCCTGCTGGGCGCCGGACGGCAAATCGCTCTTCGTCGAGGACATGAAGAACATCTACCGCATCGGTCTCGACGGCGCGACGATCGGGGAATGGAACATCCAGAAGAGCATCCCGAACGGCGACATGAGCGGCGACGGGCGCCTCGACGTTTCGCCCGATGGCCAGAAGTTGCTGCTCGGGATCGACATGAATGAAGAGGCGCATCGCAAGGACTGGGACGGCCCGCTGCCCGCGATCTGGACCCTCGACCTCGCGTCGAAAAAAGGAACCCGCCTCACCCCGAAGAAGCAGTTCGGCTGGGATGCCTGCTGGATCGACGACTCGACCTTGTTCTTCATCAGCCAGGCCGTCGGCGAAAAGACCGCGTCGCTTTACAAGATGACCTTGCCCGGTGGAGCGACTTCCAAGGCCATCGCCAAGGACGTGCGTTATCCCACGGTCTCGCGCTGAGCAAAAAAGAATGGCCTGCGACGGGCACTCTCGCCAGGGGAATTGGTGCAAGTCCGCGTCGGTCGCGGCCGAGGCGTCAGGCGAAGGGCTCGTCGGTGAGACGCGAATACTCCAGGTCGTCACGGAGCTCCAGGACTTCCGCCGTGCGGTCGCCTATTTCCTGGGCGAGGACGGCGTCGGTGATGAGCGACTGGCCAAACGACGGGATGATCTCGCCCAGCTTCGTTTGCCAGGCCTCCGAATCCATCTCGCCGGGGAAGCAGCGCGCCAGGATCTCGAGCATGATCGATACTGCAGTGGAAGCGCCGGGCGACGCGCCGAGCAGCGCGGCTAGCGTGCCGTCGCTCGCCGATACGACCTCGGTGCCAAACTGCAGCACGCCCCCCTTCTTCGGATCCTTCTTGATGACCTGCACCCGCTGGCCGGCGGTCTCCAGGTACCAGTCCCGGTATTTCGCCGAGGGCATGAACTTGCGCAGGGCGAGAATGCGCGACCACGGCGACTGCAGCACCTGGCCGATGAGATATTTCGTGAGCCCCATGTTGGTCGCGCCGGTGGCCACCATCGGCAGGAGATTGTCCGCCTTCATCGACAGCGGGAAATCGAGATACGAACCGTTCTTCAGATACTTGGTGCTGAAGCCGGCAAAGGGACCGAAGAGGAGTGAGCGTTTCCCATCGATGACGCGGGTATCGAGATGCGGCACGGACATGGGCGGGGCGCCGAGCGAAGCCTTGCCATAAACCTTCGCAAAGTGCCGGCCGGTGATGATCGGGTTGTCGCAGCGCAGCCACTGGCCGCTCACCGGAAAACCGCCGAAGCCCTTGCCCTCGGGGATGCCGGACTTTTGCAGCAGCGGCAGCGCGCCACCGCCGGCGCCGAGGAAGACGAACTTCGTGCTCACGCCGTACTTCGTGCCGCTGATCTTGTCCTGCACGGTCAGCCGCCAGCGCCCATCGTGTTCCCGTTCCACATCGGTAATGCGCTGCCGCAGGTGCAGCGTGACGCCGGGCTCGTCCTTGAGATGGGTGATGAGCAGCCGCGTGAGCGAGCCGAAATCCACATCCGTCCCAGCGGCCACACGGGTGGCGGCGGCGGGCACCGTATCGTCCCGCCGTTGCATCACCAACGGCATCCATTCCTTGAGCTTCTGGCGATCCTCCGAGTACTCCATCCCGGAGAAGAGATGGTGCCCTTTCAGCGCGGTGTAGCGCTTGCGCAAATAGGCCACATCCTTGGCGCCGCTGACGAAGCTGATGTGCGGCACCTGGTGAATGAAAGAGGTCGGCCGCTCGATGACCCCGCGCTCGACGAGGTAGGCCCAGAGCTGCTTCGAGACCTCGAATTCTTCGTTGATCTCGAAGGCTTTCTTCGTCTCGAGCGAGCCGTCGGTACGCTCCGGCGTGTAGTTGAGCTCACAGAGCGCGGCGTGGCCGGTGCCGGCATTGTTCCAGCCGTTGGAACTTTCGCCGGCGATCTGGTCGAGGCTCTCGAAGATCGAGATGGTGAGCGTCGGATCCAGCTCCTTGAGCAGAATGCCGAGCGTGGCGCTCATGATGCCCGCGCCGACGAGCACGACATCGGGTTGTTTGTGGTGTGGTTCTCCCTGCATAGCTTTTTACGTTCGGGGAGAACGGAGGCGGAGCTTGCACGGCTCACGAAAAAATGACGAGCCTTTCTGGTGAGTCGCAGCGGAAGTGTCGCGGCGCGAGCGCGTTAAATTTTGTAACGGGAACTGGAGGGAACCGAGCGGAGCGAGATAGCCTGCCGAAGGCAGCCCGAAGGGCAGCGCCGGCGGGCGCGGGCAACGGCGCCGTCGCTTCCTTGGTCGGGCATTGTCCCCAGCACCGACGGCGTGGTGCCCTCCAGGACTTCTCTGCTGGCAACGCGTTAGGCCAGCTTGCGCTGCGCCCATTTCCGCCCGGCGGCGAGCGCGGCCAGCGTTTGTGCGAGCCGTTGCTCGCGGGTCTCCTCGCGTTTCGCGGTCGTCAGCCAGACAAGGTATTCGCGTTGATAAGTCGGCGCGAGCGACGCGTAAAAGGCGGCGGCGCGTTTGTTCGTCTTCAAAGCTTGCGTGAAAAAATCCGGCGTCGGCCACGGCTCCCGTTTGCGCGGAGGCAGCGGCGGGATGTCGGGCCGCGCATCGAGTTCCACCGCGAGATGGAGCAGACGCTTCAGCGCCGGGCGGTTGAGGCCCTCGAGCGTGGTCAGGCGGATGGTGCGGATGTTGGTGTTGCCTTCGCCCTGGTTGAAGAGACCCGCGGGATCGGGCAATTCCGTGCCGCGGAAAAAGACGAGGCCGGCGTGCTTTTGAAAAGCGCCGAGGGCACAGACCAGCTTGTGCCCGGTGAAGCACAGCGAGCCCCACTTGATCGACTCCGAAAGATCGGGCGCCCACCGTTGGATCAGGTCGCGCAATTCGCTGCACAGCGGACGCGAGAAATCCGGGCACGAGTCGAGCCAGGTGTCGGGTTTGCGCCCGCGCGTATTGCCGCTGTTATCGACGAGGCCGCCCATGGATTTGAAAATGATGTGGAAAAGCTTTGGCCCGCGAATCACACAGATCACACGAATGGATCTTTCCCATTCGTGTGATCCGTGTGATTCGCGGGCTCTTTTTCATATCCTTTAGGCTGGGCCGTTCTGTTCGCGCAAGCGCTCCGTCAGCCGCAGGCAATAAAGCAGCGGCACCGCGCCGAGGATGCCGAAGCTGCAATCGATGAGCCGCCAGTAAAACGGAATCTCCCGGATGGGCCCGCAGATCAGGGCCAGCGGCAGCACGCCGGCACAGGCGACGAGACCGATCTTCAACACCCACGCATTGGGCACCGGATCGCGCCAAGGCCCGAGGAAAAAGAGCGCGATCACGATATGGCCGAAGGCCAGCCAGTCCGTGCCGTAAGCCAGCCACGGGTACCCGGATGTCACGGATAGGGACGGATTTCCGACAAAGGGCTCTTCATCCGTGCTCATCCGTGTCATCCGCGGTTCATTGTCCGGGAGCCGGTGACGAGCGATTTCCCGGCTTGTTGCGCACGGCCTTTGCTCCAACATTCCGCTCACTCCATTCTAAACACATGAAAACGATTCTCCTCGCCCTCTTCTCTTTCGTCTCTCTCGGACTCGTCGCCAGCCAGGCGCAGGATTATAGCGCGCTGCCCTTCGCCGTGAACCTCGGCGGCGAGGCGGCGACCTACAAAAAGGGCGAGCCCTTCGCGAAGGTGGCCAAGGCCGTCAAGAACGACGCCGCCATCGAAGTCACGTCGACGGGCAACCCGATCATCATCAACGTCGCCAAGACCAACGCCAAGGGCGAGCCCGCCCCCGGCGCGTCACCCGCCATCATCCTCCTGCAAGGCACCAACAAAGGCTCGCTCGCCGGCACCATGGACAAGCAGAAGCTCGCCGCGGGGGACTACATGCTGAGCGTGGTGGCCGACGGCAAGACGGCGACGATCCTTTTCAAGATCGAGTAGGGGTTGCGCTGCCCTCCACGGTGTCATCCTGAGCGGAGTGTAACGGAGTCGAAGGACCCCGTCGCTCTACGAACGATCATCGCTGGTTGTTCGGCGGGGGTTTGCCCCGCAGTCCCATAGGCGTCTCGCAGACTTGGCTTTCGACTTCGCTCAGGATGACACCCGGGGGGGCAACGTCTACCCCAGCAACGCCTTCACCTGGGCCAGCGCTTCGTCGAGCTTGGTGGGATCTTTGCCCCCACCACGCGCCCCTTCGGGCTTGCCGCCGCCTTTGCCACCGACGATCGGCGCGATGGCCTGGATGATCTTCCCGGCCTGCGCTTTGGCGGTGAAATCCGCGGAGACCGCGGCGACCAAGGCAACCGCGCCATTGGCGGTGCCGCCGAGGACGGTGACGCCCTTGAAGCCATGCGACTTCAAGGCATCGGCCACGGTCTGCAACGTGTCGCCATCGGCCGCGCCGAGGTTGGCGATGATCGCGGGCGTGCCGTTGATCGTCTCCGCGCTGGCCAGCAGGTCTTTCGCGCGCCCGGCGGCCTCGCGCTGTTGCGCGGCCTTGAGGGCTTTCTCGAGTTCCTTCTGCTGCGCGAGCAGGCCGTCGATGCGCTTCTCCAGCTCGGGCAGCGGCGTGCCGATCTTCGTGGCCAGCGCGTGCAGGCGCTGGGTGTCGGCATTGGCGAGGTCGTAGGCGTTGAGCCCGGCGACCGCCTCGATGCGGCGCACCCCGGCGGCGATGGCGCTCTCGGCATTGATCCGGAAAAGCCCGATCTCGCCCGTGGCCCGCGTGTGTGTGCCGGCGCAAAGTTCCATCGAATAACCATCGAGCTTGGTGGCGTGGCCGCCGATCTGCACTACGCGCACGGTCTCGCCGTACTTGTCGCCGAAGAATTGCATGATGTCCGCGCGCCCGCGCACGTCGGCATACGGCACCTCGATCCACGAGACGCTCGTGTTCTCGACGATGCGCTCATTGACGAGCCGCTCGATGTCGCGCACCTGCACGGGCGTGAGCGCCGCGCTGTTGAAATCGAAAGTGAGCTTGTCCGGCCCGACGAAGGAACCCTTCTGCGTGGCTTCCTTGCTCACCACTTCATGCAACGCCCAATGCAGCAAATGCGTGACCGAATGATGCCGCTGGATCGCCCCGCGGCGGTCAGTGTCGACCTGGATCGTCACGTGATCGCCTACGGCGGGACCGTCGGCCTCTTCGAGGAAATGCAGCCACGTGTTCCCGCTCTTCTGCGTATTGGCGATGCGCCACGCATTCGCGCCGTGCCCGGTGATCTCGCCGCTATCGCCGACCTGTCCGCCCATCTCGGCATAGCAGACGGAGTTGTTTGCGATGACCACGGTCTTGCCTTTTACGGAAAGCACTTCCTGCACATCTGCGCCGGTGTGGTCGTGATCGTAACCGATGAAATGCGTCGGCGTCTTCGTTTCGATTTCCGAGAGCTCGATGACGTCGCGAACCTGGCTTTCCTGAGCCAACTCCTTTTGGAGTTCGGCGTAGGTTTTCGCGCCCTTCACATTGGCGTTACCGCCGACTTCGACCGCCATCAACGATGTCAGATCCAAGGGGAACCCATATGTGTCAGCGAGTTCGAAAACGCTGAACGCGCAGACGGGCAACTGGTCATTTTGTTCCGCTTTTGCCTCGGCGGCGTGAGCTGAGATTTGAAAGGCAAAATCGTCGGTCGCTGCGGTGAGAAGGTTTGCCGGTAAGCGAGAGCCCGTAAGCACCGCTGCTACTGCGGCAGTCGTCGTGGGCTTTTCAACCGAAAGCTTCTTCAACTGCTCGTCCGTGGCGACATCGACCTCCGCCGAATTCTTGCCGCCCGATTTGCGCCATTTCGCCAGCCACAATTTGCGGCGATTGCTGAGACGAAACTCGAGTCCACGCTTCCAGCTTTCTTCGGTGTCTCCCTTTTTGCGGACGATTTCATTGAAGAGCTGGATTCCGCGATCCAGCGTCTTGTTGAAGGATTCCTCCTCCCGTTTCAGCACTTCTTCGATGTGTTTCTGTCTCGCGCGCACCTCTGGAAAGACGTCACCCATTGTTTGAGAGATAACGGGGACGAGCTTGTAGAAGAATGGCTCGTGGAAACCCAAGGTGCGTCCATATCGTACCGCGCGACGTAGAATGCGACGCAGGACGTAGTTTCGTGTGTTGTTACCGGGCTGGATGCCATCGGCGATGGCGAAGCTGAGTGTGCGGATGTGGTCGGCGATCACGCGGAAAGCCACGTCGCGCGCTTCCGCGTCGTTAGCAGCAGCCGGAACTTGTTTCGTTTTACCATCCTCTTCCACAGTCCGAACCGCCGTCGGAAGAGTCGAGCCATACTGCTTGCCGCTGAGTTTTTCGATCTCGTCGAAGATCGGGCGGAAGATGTCCGTTTCGTAGTTGGAGATCTTGGCGTTGGCGAAGTCGCTGAAGGCCTTGGTGCCCTGGATGATCGAGGCGACGCGCTCGAAGCCCATGCCGGTGTCGACGTGCTGCGCGGGGAGCGGGGAAAAAGTGCCGTCGGGGTTGGCGTTGAACTGGATGAAGACGAGGTTCCAGATCTCGATGCACTCGGCGGTGCCTTTGTTGACCAGCGCGCCGCCGGTGTCGCCGGCGGGGGTGAGGTCGACGTGCAGTTCGCTGCACGGGCCGCACGGGCCGGTCTCGCCCATCATCCAGAAATTGTCCTTCTTGTTGCCGTTGACGATGTGAACGGCGGGATCGAGGCCGACGCTGCGAAATTTTTCCGCCCAGAAATTCCACGCTTCGTCGTCGCGTTCGGCGGGGTCGTTCTTGGATTTGTCCGGCTGATAAATCGTGGCGTAGATGCGTTGCGGCGGAAATTTCCAGACTTCGATGACGA
>NZ_JBDUCX010000213.1:0-11883 GCF_040003245.1 Chthoniobacter sp. | reverse complement strand
GGGGAAATGCCAAGACGCGAGCACGCCTCGGCAAAATAACCCGGATCGATCTCGAAGCCGATAAAGCGCTCCAGCCCGCACGTGGCGGCGGCGCTGGCGGCGTGGCCGATGCCGAGAAAGGGGTCGAGCGCCACGAGGCCTTCCCGCACTCCGTGGAGCCGGTAGCACCACTCCGCGAGCCGCGCGGGGAAGGTGGCCGGATGGGGACGCTGGCGGTCGCGATGCTGGATCGTCTCGTAGGAGATGAACCAGTTGTTCCCGCGGCAGCGGCGGTCGCGCTTCACGCCGCGAGTGTGTGCCCACCGAGTGATGTTGCTCTTGTCCGCATAGGCGACGCCCACGGCGAGACGATCGATCGGCACGTCGCCCGTCCGCGTCAGGTGAAAGACGTATTCGTGGCAGTCGGTGAGGTAGCGCTTCGAATTGATCGGCTTGAAATGGCCGACGCTCAATTCGTCCGCGCGCCGGGGCTGCACGGTCACGGACTTGATCCAGTGAATCGTGTTTTGCAGGCGGAAGAGGTCCTGGAAGGCGAGGACGAGCTGGTGCGGGAGCAAGGGGTTCGCCGGGGACGCGCCGACGTTGAGAAAGAACGATCCGTCCGGTTTCAACACGCGCCGCACTTCCGCCGCCCAGCGATGCGACCATGCGAGATAATCCGCACGCGGGGCGTCATCGCGGAAGGTGGCGTAACTGATATCGAGATTGTAGGGCGGCGAAGTCACGACGATATCGACCGATTCCGCGGCGAGATTTTCCATGCCCGTCACGCAATCGCCGAGGTGAAGATCGAAGCGTGTGGCCAGGCAATTGGTGCGCATGGACGAGGATAAAAGGCGCACTTTGTCATTCGTACAAGAGAAAAGTTATTTGTCATCTTGAGCCGTGCTGCCGCAATGGAAGCCGCTCCCGCGCGTAGCGCGAGCGCCGAAGAAAACTGGTAGGGAAGCCGCGCCGCGGGTTCCCACTTTTGGGTGCGCGGAAAAGCGGCGGCGGCAGGTCAGCCCGGCTAGCGAAATTACACACAGGGCCGTCCCACCGCCCGCCACGTTCCCGCGCCACATGCGAGTGAACCCGGCGGCGCGGCTTCCCTACCGGGTTTGCTCGACGCGACAACTCTGTCAATGGCAGCGCACCTGGCAGTGACCCGCAGCGTGACCCACCCCCGGCCCCGGAAAAAAAGATAGCCATGGACACCCGGTTTCCGGCAATAAGCGGGATGCAGTCGATCTTCCCCTTCACTGTGAAGTCCTTGCGCACCCTGTTGTGGTGCAACCTTTTGCTATTGTCCGCCGTCGCGGGGCGGGCGCAAGCCGTCACGCCTCCACCGCAAAAAGGGCCGACCGTACCGGGTGATCGCGCGGTGCTCAAGGGCCGGATCGCTTACGCGCCGGCGAATGCGCCGCGCAATATCAAGGTGGCCATCTGGGCGACGAATACACTCGCGAACAAGCCTTATGTCTGGGGCGGCGGCCACGGCACTTTCTACGACCGCGGCTACGATTGCTCCGGGACGATTTCCTATTTCCTACACCATGCCGGTTTCCTCGACCAGCCGACCCCCTCGAAGGCCTTCCAGAGCTACGGCGAGTGCGGCCCGGGCAAGTGGATCACCATCTGGGCGCGGAACGGCCACGTCTTTGCCTATATCTGCGGGCTGCGGCTCGACACCACTGGCCTGCACCAGGAGGAAGGCCCGCGCTGGCGGGCGGATTACCGCGAGCCAAGGGGGTTCAGCGCCCGGCATCCCGTGGGGATGTAACGATTTCGTTACACGCGGGACTGGCAGCCGCGCGCCGAATGACTATGTTCGCGCGGCAACCCCAATTATGCCCGTTCAGTACAAGGATTATTACGCGACCCTCGGCGTGGCCAAAGGCGCCACCCACGACGAAATTCGCAAAGCATTTCGCAAGCTCGCCCGGCAGCACCATCCCGACGTCTCCAAGGACAAGGACAAGAAGAACGCCGAGACGAAGTTCAAGGAAATCAACGAGGCCTACGAAGTCCTCGGCGACGAGGAAAAGCGCAAGCGCTACGACGAACTCGGCGCCGATTGGGATCAGGGCGCGCCGCAACCTCCGCCCGGCTGGGGCCGCGGGGGCGGGGGCGGACGTCATCAAGGCGGTTTCCCGGATGGCGGCAGTTTCTCCGGCACGGGGTTCTCGGACTTTTTCGAGCAGTTCTTCGGCGGCGCGGCCGCGCACGGCGGCGGACGGCCGGGCTTCTCGGGATTCACCGGACAACCGCCCGCGCGCGGCAGCGATATCGAAGCCGACCTGCTGGTCACCATCGAGGAGGCACTGCACGGCGCGAAGAAGAAGATTTCGTTTCGCCGCGACGGGCGGTCGGAGGTCGAGACTTACGAAGTGCGCATCCCGAAAGGGGTGCGCGAGAGCCAGAAAATCCGCCTCGCCGGCCAGGGCGAATCCGTGGGCAAACGCGGGCAGGCCGGCGACCTGTTTCTCGTCGTCCGCTTCGAAAAACATCCCGACTACAATGTCGACGGAAGCGATCTGATCTACGATCTCGAACTCCCCGTCTGGCAGGCCGTGCTCGGCGATATCGTGAGCATTCCCACGCCCGATGGCCCAGTGCGCCTGAAGATTCCCGATTGCTCGCAGCCGGAGCGCAAATTCCGCATCAAGGGCCGCGGACTGCCCACGGGGTCGACGACCCGTGGTGATTTTTACGTGCGGCTGGTGGTGCTTCTGCCCAACGATCTCACGCCGGAGCAACGTGCGCTGTGGGAGAAGCTGTCGCGGCTGTAGCGTCCTGGAGGGCACTGCGCCGTCGGTGCTGGGAAGCGGCACCCACCAGGAAGCGACGGCGCCGTTGCCCGCGCCCGCCGGCGCTGCCCTTCGGGCTGCCTTCGGCAGGCTATCTCGCTCCGCTCGGTTCCCTCCAGTTTCTTTTACGCCGTCTTCCGCTCGAACTGATGGAAGATCACGCGGCGGCGCGGTTGCGCGAGCACTTCGGCCACCTTGCGTCCCAGCGCATCGATTTCGTAGGGCTTCGCGATCATGCCGGAGAAGCCGTACTCTTCGAAGCGGCTCATCACTGGGTCATTGGCATAGCCGCTGGACACGATGGCCCGGATGTCGGGATCGATCTCGACGAGGCGTTTGATCGTCTCCTGCCCGCCCATGCCGCCGGGGATGGTGAGATCGGAAATGAATAAGTCGTAGGGTTTTCCTTCCTTCATCGCCTTTTCGTAGGCGGCGATGGCATCTTTGCCGTCGTTGGTTTCCGTCACCTTGTAGCCCAGTTCCTCCAGGGCGCAGGTCACGAGCATGCAAATGGCCTCTTCGTCATCGAGCACCAGCACGCGCTCGCAGCCTGCGGGCGCCATCGGCACTGGCCCGGCGGTTTGTACCTTCAACTCATGCTCCGAGGCCGGCAGGCAAATGGTGAACGTCGAGCCTTCGCCCGGCTTGGAATCCACCGCAATCAAGCCGTGGTGGTTCTTGACGATGGAATACGCGGTCGCGAGACCGAGGCCGCTGCCCTTCGGCTTGGTGGTGAAGTAGGGATCGAAGATCTTCTTGAGGTACTCCTCGGGAATACCGATGCCCTGGTCCTGGATCGAGATCTTCACCCAACGCCCGGCGTCGAGGCCGAGACTCACGCTGTGCGCCATCAGTTCGACGTTCTCCGCGTTCACGCGCAGGATGCCACCGGCGGGCATGGCTTGATCGGCATTCATCGCCAGGTTGTTGATCACCTGGCTGATCTGGCCGGGGTCCATGTCCACGGGCCACAGGTTTTCGGCGACGTTGAATTCGCAATGCGCCTTCGAGCCATGCAGCGAGAGGCTCAGCGTATCGCGGAGCAGTTGGCTGATCGAAGCGGTCTGCTTCACGGGAGCACCGCCGCGGGCGAAGGTCAGCAATTGCTGCGCAAGTTCCTGCGCGCGATTCGTCGCGCGCTTGGCTGCGCCGAGACGCTCGCCAACTTCCGGATCTGGCGTAATCAACAGCGCCAGCGAGATATTGCCGAGAATGGCGGTGAGCAGGTTGTTGAAATCGTGCGCGATACCGCCGGCGACCACGCCCAGCGATTCCAGCTTGTCGGCCTTCTGCTGTTCTTCATCGAGACGGCGCTTTTCCGTCACGTCGCGGAAGACGACAACCGCACCGATGCGCCCGCCGGAGCGGTCACGGATGGGTGCGGCGTTGCTCTCCACGAGACGCTCGCTGCCATCTTTCGCGATCATCAACGCCGGACCGTCAAGGCCCTCGGCAACGCCTGCCTCGACGATACGCTGAATGGCCAGCGTATAGCGTTTGCGCGAGCGCTCATTGAGCACCTGAAAGACCGTCGCCAGCGGTTTCCCGGCGGCTTCTTCCTGCGTCCAGCCGGTGAGATTTTCGGCCACGGGATTCAGCATCAGCACGCTGCCACTGTTGTCGATGGTGATGAAACCATCCGCCATCGACTTCATGGTCACCTGGAGGCGCTCTTTTTCCGCGGCCAGGTCTTCTTCCGAGCGCTTGCGCTCGATTTCAGCCGCGGCGCGCGCCGCAAAAATCTGGAGCGTCGACTCGATCATCTGCGTGTCGCCCAGTTGCTTGCGGTCGAGCACGCCGATCAGGCCGATCGTGCGTCCGTGATGGTCCATCAATGGTGTGGCGATGAAACTCTCGATCGCCAGTTCCAGGAGCAGCACATCCTCGGGGAAAAGCACCCGCGCCCCGCCGAGATGCGCACGGAAGCCCCGGGCGATGGAATCGGCGAAGGCGGAATGGGTGAGCGCGCACTGGCCGTTGCGCAGGATGTTTCCCTGTTCCGCGAGGGCCAGGGTGCTGAATTGCCCGGCGCCTTTGCCGCTCAACTCGACGAGGAAGGCGTAATCATTCGGCAGCGCCTTGGAGAGTTGCTTGAGCAACGAGCGCAGGAATTCCTCACCGGTCGTATGGGAGACACCCAGGCTGATCTGGCGCAATGTTTCCTCGGATTTCTGCCGTTCACCGACGTCGCGCACGATGGCCACGAATTGCCGGCGGCCCGCCAGGTCCATGCTGCTCAGCGAAATCTCAATGGGGAAGGGGTAGTAGCCCTGGCGCTGGCCGACGGCCATGATCGCCCCGCGCCCGACATTTTTCATGTCGTGGAAGAAGAGACGCTGCGGCACGAGCAGCGCCACGTTCTGGCCGATCACGTCCTTCGCAGTTTGGACGAACATTTTCTCGGCGGCCGGATTGAGCGACTGGATCAAGCCGTTCTCATCCACCGTGATGACGCCATCGAGCGTGTTGTCGATGATGGCGCGATTTTGCGCCGTAGCTTCCTCGGACTTGCGCAAGTGCCGGCGAAAAGCGCGGTAGTTCTGCCAGCTCGAAGTCACGAGGAAACTCACCGCCAGCGCGCTGAGCAGCGCGAAACCGCACGTCTGCAACAGGCGCCGCCAGCGCGTCGTGTCATTAAGCATTTCCAGTTCGCCATTGGATTCGCGGACAAAGCGGCCCAACTCACCGCGAATGCGATCGAAGAGTGCACCGTCCAGCCCGCGAGCCATGAGCACGGTGCCGTCGCGGCCTTGCTTGCGCTGGACGATTTCCGGCCGGGCAGCATCGTGCAGCCAGGTCTGGAATTGCGCGCCCATGGAGCGCACCGCTTCCCGCCGCGCCGATTTGCCCGGCAGTAGAGGCATGAGTTCGCTGAGATGCGCTTGAAAAGCCGTCCGCCGCCGTTCGAATTGCTGCAGTGGCAGTGCCTGGCCCGTGAGAAGGTAGGTGCGCAGTGAAGTCTCCAGGGCCGCGAAGTCGTTTTCCGCCGCCGTGGCCGCGCGCAGGATCGCATACTCGTTGGTCCGGGCATCGTCCGAGGCGTGCTCCCGAATGGCCAGGGTGAGAAAGGCAATGGCGAGAATGACGATGACGGCAACCGCGAGGACCGAAGACCCCACATGCCGCGAGGCCAGGCCGTCCTCCTTCGACAACCACCGGCGGAACCGGCGGAAGGTCGGGAAATACTCAGACGAGGAGGGCAATGCCATTTAGCATCCCTGTAAGAGCTAAAGGCATGCCTGTGGGCCGTTTGGCCTCAGTTTCGATCGAAAATGGCAAACCGGGCGGCTTGCCTATCAAAAATGCAAAAATGACCGAACCCGGTCGGACGGAAGGTTTTCGCGTCCCTTCAAGAAGTCAAGTTCGATGAGAAACTGCGCCTCCAGCAGTTGCGCTCCCATCAATTCGAGGAGCTTGACCGCCGCGGCCGCCGTCCCCCCGGTGGCCAGCAGATCGTCGATCAAAACCACCCGTTCACCAGGCCGGACCGCATCCGTGTGCATTTCCACCACCGCTTCTCCGTATTCCAGAGTGTACGCGGCGCTGCGCGTCTGCCACGGCAGCTTGCCTTTCTTGCGAATGGGCACAAAACCGAGCCCCAGCTTGTAGGCCACCGCAGCACCGAAAAGGAATCCGCGGGCATCGATCCCGACCACCTTTTCCACCTCGAGCGCCTGGGCCGCCTCGGCAAAGCAATCCACGGCCAGCCGGAAAAGGGCGGGATCGGACAAAACCGGGGTGATGTCCTTGAAAACAATGCCCGGCTTGGGAAAATCCACCACATCGCGGATGGCGGCACTCAGGAGCTGAAGATCGCTGTCGGAAGGCATGGTGGCGAGGGTTGTGGCAGACCGCTCAGGGAATGACAAGCCGGTGGAGGGAGAGATTCCCATTTTCCATCGGCCAAAGCTCGGCTACCTTCCGCGCCTTTCCGATGCCTAAAGTTTTCCTCAAGACCTACGGTTGCCAGATGAATGAACGCGACTCCGAACAAGTCGCCCGCATGCTCGTGGAGCGCGGCTATGAGATGACGCCCCGCGAAACCGAGGCCGACGTCGTGCTGCTGAATACCTGCAGCGTGCGCGACATGGCGGAGCAAAAGGCGATCGGCAAGATGGGCCTGCTGGGCCGCCTCCGCGCCAACAAGCCGGAGATGGTCTTCGGCTTTCTCGGCTGCATGGCGCAATCCCGCGGGGCGGAACTCGCGGAAAACATGGGGCACGTCGACCTCGTGGTCGGCACGCAGAAATTTCACCGCGTGGCGGAATACGTGGACCAGCTCATCCAGCACAAGCGCGCCCTGCGCGACCGCTTGATGGACGACGCGCGCTTTTCCATCGTCGACATCGAGGAAGAGGCCGGCTCGCAGGAAACCATCCGCGAGCACGTGCTCAAGGAGCGCCAGGCCACGGCGTTTGTCTCGATCATGCAGGGCTGCAATATGCACTGCACGTTTTGCATCGTGCCGAGCACGCGCGGCGCCGAACGGTCGCGGCGCATCGAGGAGATCGTCCACGAAGTGGAAGGCCTGGTGGCGCGCGGCGTGAAAGAGGTGACGCTGCTCGGGCAGATCGTGAATCTTTTCGGCCGGCACGAGTTTGATAAGCGCGATGGCAAATCGCCTTTCGTCCAGCTCCTCGAGGCCGTGCATGCGGTCGATGGCTTGCGGCGTCTGCGCTTCACTTCGCCGCATCCCATCGGCTTCCGCGAAGACTTGGTGAACGCCTTTGCGGAATTGCCCAAGCTGATGCCCCACGTGCACCTGCCCATGCAATCGGGCTCCAACCGCATCTTGAAAGCCATGCACCGCGCCTACACCGCCGAGCGGTATTTTGCGCTCACGGAGCAACTCCGCGCCGCCCGGCCCGACATCGCGATCACCACCGACGCCATCGTCGGCTTCCCCGGTGAGACCGACGAAGATTACGCCGCCACGCGCGAACTCGTGCAGCGCATCGGTTTCGACAACGCCTTTATCTTCCGCTACTCGCCGCGCCGCGACACGCCGGCCGCCGAGATGGGCGAACAGATCCCCGAAGCAGTGAAAGAGGAACGCAATCAAGACCTGTTGCGCGTGATCGACGAGTCGGCCATCGCCAAAGGTGAAGTCCTGGTCGGCCGCAACGTGGAAATCCTCTGCGAAGGCCCTAGCCGCACGAACAAAGAAACGCTCACGGGGCGCACGCCGGGGAACAAGATCGTCATCTTCGAAGGCGGAGAACGCCACATCGGGGAGATCTTCGAGGTCGCCATCACTCGGTCCAGCGGCTTCTCGCTCTACGGCGATCCTGCCGTCTTGGATGGCGCGACGGCTATGACGGTCGGGTAACGGAACTCCCCTCCCCACCGCAAACCCCGTGGATTTGCGGTTCCTCACTTGAGACTTTGCCGGAAGGCGCGTAAATACCGCGCGTGTTCAGAAAAATCGCCTGCGGCCTGCTGGCCATCGCCATCGCTTTTGGCTTCGCTTCGTGCACTAGCACGCCGAGCCCGCATCTGATCCGCATCAGCGTCCCCGATCAGAAGATGCTCGTCTTCGAGAAGGGGGTGGAAATCGCCCGTTATGATGTCTCCACGTCGAAATTCGGCGTAGGCGACCGTGTCGGCAGCTATGCCACCCCCCTTGGTGCGATGATGGTGAAGGAGAAATTCGGCGGCGGACAGCCGAGCGGCATGAAGTTCAAGAGCCGTCGCGCCACGGGCGAAATCGTGAGGCCTAATGCGCCCGGCCGCGACCCAATCGTCTCGCGCATCCTGTGGCTCAAGGGCCTCGAATCCCAAAACCGGCGCGCCTACGACCGGGGCATTTACATCCACGGCACCGCCGAGGAATGGAGCATCGGCACGCCCGCCAGCTACGGCTGCATCCGCATGCGTTCGCGCGATGTGATCCGGCTCTACGACGAGATCGGCGTGGGCACACGCGTCGAGGTGACCAATAGCCACTTCCCTGCCGCACTCGTCGAGGGCAATGGCGAAACCGCTCCCGCGCAGCAATTCAACATGCGGGACAAGCCACCCGGCACCCCAGCGCCCGCTGCCGCGCCCGCGCCTGTGCCCGTGCAGGCCGCAGCCGTTCCCGCTCCTGCCCGGAGCACCCCGGCCAGGAAACACCCCGGTTCCCCCGCCGCCCCCAACGCCGGGCCTACCCCTATCCCGGCTTCCCGGGGGTAGAGTCATTGTCCCGGCGGCGCTCGCTGGAGTGCTCAGTGCTCAGTGCTCAGTGCTCAGTAGTCAGTAGTCAGTAGCCGGCATGTTCGGGGCGACTTCGGGCTGAATACTGACCACTGAGCACTTTCCCTCACTCCGGTATTTGTAATTCCTGCGACCTCTGTCTAGAGTGAGTGAGATCACGCACCGGCGTGAGCTGTTCCGTCCACCTTTTCACCCCAAAGCACACTATGGCTCAAGCAATCATGGACCCCGAGGAGGTCCGGCGCTTCGCTAAGGAATTGAAGCGCTTCAACGACGACGTGCAGGGCAAAGCCTCCGCGCTGCAAGCCCGCTTCGCCTCCCTTTCCGCCTCCTGGCAGGACCAGGAGCACGAGAAATTCGCCGAGGAATTCATCACCACGATGAAGGTCATCAAAAAATTCACGGAGATCTCGGAAAAGCACACGCCCTTCCTCCTGCGCAAGGCCCAGCGCATCGAGGAATATCTCGACCAGCGCTAAGGCATGTCCCTCCAGGCCAAAGTCACTTCCGTTGATGTCCTCGACGCCACGCGCGCGGGCCTGATGATCTTCCAGAGCAAGGCGCGCCGCGCGCTCGACGATGCCGCCGACGAACTGCGCCGCACGCGCATGTGGCTGCAGCACGAGCAACGCACCCGCTGGGAAGGCGAACTCAAGAAACGCTCCCGCACCCTCGATCAAGCCGTGCAGGAACTGATGAGCGCGAAGCTCTCCAGCATGCGCGACAACATTACCTTCCAGCAAAATGCCGTGCGCAAGGCCAAGGCCGCCGTCGCCGAGGCCGAGGAAAAGCTGCGCCACATCAAGAAGTGGAACCAGAACTTCGACGCCATGGCCGACCCGATGGCCAAGCGACTCGAAGGCCTGCGCCAGTTCCTCGACTACAATCTGCCCAAGGGCATCACCTTTCTCGTCCAGGCCGCGCGCACCCTCGAAGCTTACGCGGAAGTCCACGAACCGAAATCCGAGGCCACGATCTCCCCCACGGAGGCCCCACCCGCATGAGCGCGAAAGAAAGCGGCGCCAATCTCGTGCAGGCCTTGAAAGAGCTGAACCTCAAGTGGGGCGAAGCGAAGGCGCACTGGCACGACGTGAAGTCGCAGCAGTTCGAGCGCGAATACCTGGAAGATCTGCCCGACCACGTGCAACGCACCATGGGCGTGATGCAGGAAATCGACATCCTTTTGAAACGAGTAAGAAGCGACTGTGAGTAACCCCGATCTTCGTCCCACCCGCGTCCTCGAACTCCTCGCCACGCTGCAAAAGACCGCCGCCGCATTCGCCGAGCGCGAAGAGGCCTTGACCCGCGATTTTGCCGCCCGCCGCCACTCCGTCAATCGCCAGCAGCGCGATGGGGTGGACAAGGCCGAAGCCCGCCTGACCACGCTGGTCGAGGAATCCAATGCCCTCTGCCAGACCGGCCGCCAGCGTCTCACCGCGCTCTACGAGGGCCGGCGCATGCGGGTGAATCGCGCCGGTACCGCCGCCCTGCGCAAGCTGCCCATGCACGCCCGGCAGGCGAAGGAACGCTGGATGGGCAATCTGCAGTTGAAGCAATTCCAGTCGGAGAAAAAACTGGAAGCCGACAAAAAGGCAGCGGACAAGATTCACGGCGAATGCGCGGAGCAGCTCGAGGCCGCGCAAGACGCGATGAAGAAAATGCGGCAGAAGGCCCGCCGCGTCTTCGGGGGCTATTTCAGTTTTCTCCGCCAGTTGCGACCTTCGGCGGATGCCGCGCCCCTGCCGGCGAGTTGCGAAGAGGGCCTGCAAGAACTGAATAATGCCGTGGCGGTGGCCCAGCAGTATCTCGGCGAATACATCAAGCGCCCCCTGCCCAAGCTCTTCGGCTACGCGCATCCAGTCCTCGTCATTCCCACGCTGCTCGTGCTCGCGGCTGGCTTCGCTTTCCTCTTCCCGCCGAATGGCGTGGTGCTGGCCGGCGGCCTGGTCGTGCTTCTGCTCATTTTCGTCGTCGGGGTCGTGCTGGGTCATCAGCAGGGGAAACCTTTCGTGCCCGGCTTCGGCAACGCGCTACGGGTCGCCCGGGTCCAACACGCCGCCATCAAGGCGCTGGCCGATCAACAGCAGCAGCAGGCGCATGCCCAGGCGCAGGAAGAATACGACGCCACCCGGGAGGCGATCGCCGAGCAGTGGGCCCGCTCGGATGAGGTCGAGGTGGAGTTCGAGCAGAACATGCGGGAGAAAATCGAGGCGCAGATGCCGCGCATCGCCGCACAGATCGATCAATACTCCGCGCCCAAGCTCGCGCGCCTGGTCACGGACCGCGACGCCCGGCAGACGCACTACCGCGCGGAAGCGGACACCCGCAAGCAGGCGATCAATGCCACTTTCGACACCGAATCGACGGCGCTGACCCAGGAGGAATCTTCGCGCTGGGACACGCTGGCCGCGGAATGGCAGCGCGCCATCACGCCGCTCTACGACGATTTGCGCGCCATCCAGTCCGCCTCCGCGGAATACTTCCCCACGTGGTCGGAGTCGTTTCTCGCCACCTGGTCCACGCCCGAATCGCTCCGGTCGTCCACCCGCTTCGGCCAGCTCGACACCGTCCTCGCTTCCCATCCGCAAGACCCGCGCCTTCCCCTGCCCGGCCCGGCGGAAATCAGCGCGCCGCTCGCGTTGTCGTATCCCGGCGAAGGATCGCTGCTCTTCGACACCCACGAATCCAGCACCGCCGAAATCGTCAACACACTGAACAACGTCATCCTGCGGCTGTTCACGACCAGCCCCCCCGGGAAGATCGCTTTCACCGTCATCGATCCCGTCGGCCTCGGGCAGAATTTCGCCGGCCTCATGCACTTCTCCGATTACGAGGAGGCGCTGATCAACCGCCGCATCTGGACCCAGCGCGACCAGATCGACGAGCGCCTCGCCGAGCT
>NZ_JBDUCX010000389.1:0-3525 GCF_040003245.1 Chthoniobacter sp. | reverse complement strand
GGTAGCTGAACCCGCCGGCCCCGCCGGATTTGCAACGCCGCACGTAGTCGATGGCATCGTCGATGGTCTGCTGCGGCACGTCGAAGCCGCCATTTTTCGCCGCGCGCAAGGCGACGACTTGCATCACGGTGATGGAGATATCGGCGTCGCCGGGGAAGGGCCGGTAGCGCCAGCCGCCCTTGGAATCACCGCGCTCGCTCTGGGTCGTGACGATCAGTTTCACGGCACGCTCCAGCTTCGCGCGGATGGCGGGGGAGCGAGTCTGCCCGTACAACTCGGCGAGGGCGATCGTGGCGATGCCATGATTGTACATGTATTGGCCGGCGCTGACGCCGCGGTAGGTGCCATCGGGCTGGAGCGAATCGAGCAGGAACTGCATGCCCGCATTGACCTGGCGCGCGTAGTCGCCTTCCTCGGGGAGATTGCCCGCGGCCATGAAAGCGAGCAGCACGTATCCGGTGATGGCCACGGGATGATCGCCGCGGCGGCCCACGGCGGTCCAGGAGCCGTTGGTCTGCTGCTGGGCGGCCAGATAGTGCAGCGCGCCGTTGATCACGGCTTCCGTGGGGGGATCGACGACGACCGAGTCGGGAGTGACCGGCTCCTCGCTGCGGACCACAATGGGACTGGCCATCAGCGCCGCGCACAGGGCGGTGGCGAGGAAGCGAAGGGAGCGGGGCGGGGGCACGGGCGGTAAGCTAACCCGGCCCGCGCAAATGGGAAGTCGCGCGCAAGGTGTAGTGCCCGTCTTTCTGCGCGAGCCGCAATGGTGCGTCGAAGGTTTTGCTCAGGTTGGCGGAGTTGAGGACCGCCTGTTTTTTGCCCGAGGCGAGGACGCGGCCCTGGCGGAGGAGGAGAGCGTGGGTGAAGACGGGGACGATTTCCTCGACGTGATGCGTGACAAAGACCAGCGCGGGGGCGCCCCGCCGGGAGCCGAGGCGCTGGAGGAAGGCGAGGAAATGTTCGCGGGCGACGGGGTCGAGGCCGGCGCAAGGTTCGTCCAGGATGAGCAGGCGGGGCTTCGCCATGAGAGCGCGGCCGATGAGGATGCGCTGGCGCTCGCCCTGGCTGAGCACTTCCCAGCGACGGTCGGCCAGGTAGGTGGCCTCCACGTCGCGAAGGATGCGCCGGGCAGCGACGCGGTCGGCGGATTTGATGCGGCCCCAGTAGTCGATCATGGCGTATTTGCCGCTGATGACAGTGGTGAGCGCGAGTTCGTGGTCGGCCATCATCTGGCGTACACTGGAGCTGACGATGCCGACGAGCAGGCGGAGTTCGCGCCAGTCGCTTTCGCCGAAAGTCTGCCCGAGCACGGAAATGCCACCGCTGGTCGAGGAGAGATAGCCGGTCAGACAACTGAGCAGAGACGTCTTGCCGGAACCGTTGGCTCCGAGGATGACCCAGTGCTCGCCGCGCTGGACCGTCCACGACAGGTCGTCGAGGATGCGCGTTTCGCTGCGGCGGACGGTGAGATTACTGACGCTGAGGATCGGAGGCATGGGAAGGGTGGGAGAGATGGAAAATGGAAAATGGGGAATGAGGAAGGAAGCCGCAAATGGCGTGGGATGAATTTCGGGAGGCGTTCTCGCGTCATTCGACACCCGCCCACCGCATTTCCTACTTCTCATTCCTCATTTCCCACCCTCCACTTGCCGAGTCCGTGCTATCACGGTAAGAAAAGCGCCCTTTCCATGCCCGAAGTCCTTGAGCCCAGTGCTCCTCCCGATACGTCCGTTGCCCCTTTTGAACAGATTCGCGTCCGCGCGAAGTTCTTTTTCGAGGGGGACAAGAAGTGGTTTATCAAGGGCGTGACCTATGGGCCGTTTGCCCCGGATGCGGCGGGGGATTTCGTGGGCGACCCGGAAAAGGCGCGCCGCGATTTCACGCTCATGCAGGCGATGGGGATCAACCTGCTGCGTATCTATCACATTCCGCCGCGCTGGTTCCTGGACCTCGCGCGGGAGTTTCGCCTGCGGGTGCTCATCTCGATTCCCTGGGCGGAGCATGTCGAGTTCCTGAACAACCCGAAGATCCGCCGGCAGGTCGAGCAGACGATTCGCGAAGGGGTGGCCAAGAACAAGGGACACGAGGCGATCCTCGGTTACTACGTGGGTAACGAGATTCCGTATGCCATGGTCCGCTGGCTGGGCGCGCGGCGGGTGATCGAGTTTGTCGAGAAGCTCATCCGGATCGCCCGTGAGGCGGATCCGCGTCCGCTCTATAGCTACGCGGCTTATCCGCCCACCGAGTATCTGCTGCCGAGTAATGTCGATTTCGTTTCCTACAATGTCTATCTCGAGCGGCAGCGCGATTTTGAGAAATATCTCGCGCGGCTGCAAAACCTGGCCGAGGACCGGCCGCTGATCTTTGGTGAATTCGGACTGGATACCATTCGCAAGGGCGAGCAGGAGCAGGCCGACGTGCTCTCCTGGCATCTTGAAAGCGTGGTGCGCGGCGGCGCCGCCGGGACCATCTTCTTTGCCTGGACGGACGAGTGGTTCACCGGCGGGCATGACATCACGGACTGGGCTTTCGGCCTCGTCACGCGCGAGCGTGAGCCGAAGAAGGCTTTTTACGAATTGCAGAAGTATTTGCGCTGCGACGGCTCGATCACCGAGCGCGTAAAGCTCGAGCGTTATCCGCGGACGAGCGTGATCGTATGCAGTTACAATGGCGGCAAGACGCTCAAGGACTGCCTGGAATCGCTCGACGAAGTGACGTATCCCGACTTCGAGATCGTGCTGGTCGATGATGGCTCGAAGGATGATTCGCAGGCCCTCGTGAAGGCCTGGCTGGAAAAACGGCAGGCGCGTTTTAGCGGCGTGAGCAAAGACGAAGAAACCGCCGCGAAGGTGACCGGTCAGCATCACGACGCGCGGGTGGAGGCCTACAAGGGCGGAGGAAAATTGCCGGATTTCATCTGGATCGTGCAGCCAAACATGGGGCTGAGTTATGCCCGCAATGCCGGTGCCCACGCGGCCACCGGCGAAGTCTTTGCTTACACGGACAGCGACTGCATGGCGGACCCTGACTGGCTTTACTACATGATTGGGACGCTAATCAGTGGCGATTACGTCGGCGTGGGCGGCCCGAACATTTCGCCGCCGGCGGTCAATTGGATCCAGGCTGCGGTCTCGGCGGCGCCGGGCGGGCCGAGCCACGTGCTGCTCACCGATGTGGTGGCGGAGCACATTCCCGGCTGTAACATGGCTTTTCACCGTGCGGCCTTTCACAGTGTGATCGGTTTCGATACCGAATATCGCAAGGCGGGTGATGACGTGGATTTTTGCTGGCGCTTGCAGACCAACGGTGGAGTCATTGCCTTCGCCCCGAGTGCGATCGTGTGGCACTACCGGCGGTTCACGCTCCAGGCCTTTCGCAAGCAGCAGGAAGGTTATGGCGAGGCGGAATCGATGCTGCGGTTCAAGCACCTGATTTTCTTCGGCCCCACGGGGACGGCGAAATGGAAGGGCCAGATTTACGGGGCGCCGCGCTTCACGTGGCTCTTCAACAAGCCGATCATCT
>NZ_JBDUCX010000212.1:0-11918 GCF_040003245.1 Chthoniobacter sp. | reverse complement strand
TTTGTTGCCGCCCGAAAATCCGACGACCTCGTGCGGAAAGACCGGCCCGCAGATAATGAGCTGGTCGTAGTCGAAGACGCGTGCGTTGATCCTCACCGGGACTTCCATCTCGAAGAGGTCGCCGGTCAGCGCGCGGGTGTCTTCAAAGGTCAGGAGCCCGATGTTTCGCAGCGCGGCGTCATTGTCCCACTCGTGGTTGAAAAAGCGCACGCCGGCGTAAATCGTCCGCCGCTCCTCGGCGGTGATCTCCAGCCGCGCGCAGATCGCCTCCTCGCTCATCGGCTGATGCGTGCCGAGCGCGATCATCACGTCGAAGTGCTTCGTCGCCGCGCCGATCTGGTCGAAGAGGCCGGTGAAGAGGATGCCGAGCGGGCAGGTGCGGGTCGCGTCGGGCACGATGAGCAGCACCTTCTTGTCCTTGTAATCCTTGGCGGGACAGGCCTGCGCGATCAGTTCCCGGGCCTGAGCCGCAGTGAGATAGGCGCCGGGGGGAGCGATTTGGGAGAGAGTCGACATGATGAGGAATTAAATCACAAAGGCGCGGGCGGCACAGAGGAAATCTGGGAGACGACGGGAGTGCGACCGGTAGGAGCGCTCGATGGACGGCGGCGGAATAATTTCAGGCACGATTAGGCACGATTGGGTGCGACTACACTGGATTGGCAGGCAGAAGTAGCTCCACGAAAGACACGAAAGGGCACGAAAAGCGGGTGGTAGGAGGTGTGATTTTTTTCAAAGGCTTAATTCACCTTAATTGAGCTTAATTCATCTTAATCTACAGAGAGCCGGAGTTCCGACCGCAGGTGTGATCACTGCGATCAAAGACCGGAGGCCAGTGTCTCCAGCGGGCCAATTTTCAGATGGGCAATGTGCAAGATTCATGAGTCTGTAAAACCAACAAGCTGCCAAATCTCTCCTTCCTCCACAGATTCCCCTTCGGACCTGCTTCCTTTCTTACCTTCACTGGCGAACACCGTAGCACGCGGGATCCGAAATGTCAATCAAAAAATAAGGGTCATCAGTCCAGACTGAAATTCTCTGGATGAGTCAGGGCGCGGAGCCGCGATGTCTTGAGCGATGGGCGGCGACCGGTGAAGTCCACAGTGACGTCGCTTTCTCCCTCGTAGCCGAGGCCGTGCAGAATATAGAGCATCTGGCACCGGGTCGGAGAAATCCACCGCACGGTGGACCAAGTCACCCGCTTCACCGGGGCGTGGCTTTGGAATTCGCGGCGGAAAGGCAGTTCCTTTTCCTCCTTTTCAGAGATCCGCCGAGCGAGATCGAGATGGGTGGAGATCACGTGCCGCCCGGTGATCCGCAGCAAGGTGAGATCCATGCCGTCCTTGTAATTCTCGCCCAGTAAAACGGCGCACGACGAGGGCGACCAGGAAGCCCTCACGTAACGCACGTCGAGTTTATCGGGCAGCAGACGGCGATGGAGAATACGGCCGTTTTTGGAGAGCGTGATGTGCCATTCGGACGCAGCGCTGCGATCACGATATTGCACGAGGACGCGTCCGGCCTGGTCGGGCGATCGCGTCGATTCTCCGATCACCCAAGGGCTCGCCTGCACCTGGACAGCAGCCAGGAATGCGGCCAACGGAGCGATAATCTGCCTGATCTTCATTGCTGAAGAAACGCGGCGCATGCGCAGATCCTTACAAGTCTTTCGCATGGAGCGAGGGCGTTCCTGGGGGAAGATCTGGCTAATCGCCTGCCTTGGGCGCTCCCTTCGGGGCGGCGGCATTCATGGCCGCCTGCTTTTCCGACGGACCAAACACGCCCAGGAATTTGTCGAGCTCCTGGCGCATCGCCGTGACCTTCGCCGACTGCGAGGGCTCGGTGATGAGGTTTCGCCATTCGTTGGGATCGTGCGGGATGTCGTAGAGCTCTTCCTCACCCGTCTGGTAGTGAATGAACCGCCAGTCGCGGCTGCTGACGGCATAGTTGCCCGGATCGATCGTGGTGACCACGGCGCGCTCGGTTTTCAGGTCGGGATTCTTCAGCAACGGCGCGAGGGAGATTCCGCTCAGGCCCTCTTTCGGCGGAAGATGGCAGAGCTCGAGAATGGTCGGATACAAGTCCACGAGGCTCACGGGATCGGCACATTTCCGGCCACGCGCGACATCCCGTTCCTGCCGGGGAGGCACAATGATGAGCGGCATGCGGGTGACCTGCCGCCAGGCGGTCCATTTTCCCCAGTGTTCTTTTTCTCCCAAGGCCCAGCCGTGATCGCTCCAGAGGATGATCCAGGTATTGTCCGCAGCGGGAGAGGCGTCCAAGGAATCGAGGAGACGCCCGATCTGCCGGTCGACAAAAGTGACACACGCCAGATAAGCGCGCACCGCTTCCTGCCATTGCCGATGTTTCACCACGGATTCATGCGTGCCCGCCGTGATGGGATCGTGGGCGAACCGGTGCCCTTCCGGGCCGATATCGTCGAGATCATTGGCCAGCGTCGCGGGCAACTGGATATCGGCCACCGGAGGCAGCGCATCGAAATCGCGTTGCGGGGCGAAAAGCGGGATGTGCGGGCGATAATAGCCAACGCCGAGGAAGAGCGGTTTGGCATGCGGCTGCCCGAGTTTTTGGGCCGCCCAGTCGGTAATGCGCGTCTCGCCCATCTCTCCATCCGCCACCTGGACCGGACCCCAGTCGAACGACTCGCCCTCGACGCCGTCGGCATTGCGCTCACTGGGGATGCGATTCAGCGGCAGAATCCAGTCGCGCCCTCCCGGTCCTGCATGCACGACATGTCGCGGCGCTTCGGTCCCCTTGCTCGGCAATTCTCCCGCCGTATACCGGGCCTGCGCCTGCGTGAAGGGGCTCCAGCGCTGCTCGGTGTCGAAGTAGTCGTCGAAGAGCGCGGGCATGGGGCCGTGGTAGATCTTCCCGGTGCCGAGGGTCTCGTAACCATGGGCGGACAGATACACCGGCAACTGCAGATCCTTGGCCGGCGGCTTTCCCTTGGTCGCACCCCAGTTGCTATAGACCCCGGTCTGATCCGGATAGCGCCCGCAAAGCACGGCGGTCCGTGAAGCCAGGCACACCGGCGCCGCACAATGCGCATTGGTAAACAAGATTCCCCGCCCGGCCAGGCGATCGATATTCGGCGTCTTGGTCTGCGGATGTCCACCCAGGCAGCCGATCCAGTCATTGAGATCATCGACGGCGATGAAGAGGATGTCGGGGCGAGGATCGGCTGCACGGACGCAAATCAGCGGAGTCGCGATCAGGAGGAGAGCGCTGAGGCGCGACAGAAAAGGGAGAATCATCAAGATGAGCGAACCTGTGTTTTACTCAAAAGTTCTTATCCTTTATGATTATTTCGTTCGCGATTCCAAGCCCACTTCAATGGTAAAGCAACGGGGTCCTTCGACTCCGTTACACTCCGCTCAGGATGACAACCGGGAGGGAGGCCAGTCCCTAAATCGTCTGGCTCAGGAAGCCGCCGTCGACGCGGATGTCCGTGCCGGTGATGAAGCTGCTGGCTTTGGGGGCGGCGAGGAAGACGGCAGCGCCGATGAGTTCCTGGGATTCGCCGAAGCGGTTCATGGGGGTGTGGCCCCAGATGGATTTCGTGCGCGCGGTAGGTGTGCCGTCGTCGTTGAAAAGCAGCTTGCGGTTCTGTTCCGCGGGGAAGAAGCCGGGCGTAATGGTGTTGACGCGGACGCCCTTGGTCGCCCATTCGCGGGCGAGGAATTGCGAGAGGCTCAGCACGGCCGCTTTGCTCGAGGAGTAAGCGACCACGCGGGAGAGCGGGAGATGCGCGGAGACGCTGGCGATATTGATGATGCTCCCCTTCCCACGCGAAGCCATGGCGGGACCGAATTCCTGGCACGGCAACAACACACCACCGACCAGGTTCATCTCAAAATTCGTCCGCCAGTCGTCGAGGTTGATGCTTTCGAAGGTGCGCTCAGGGGTGACGGTCACTTTGGGGTCGTTGCCGCCGGCGGCATTGACGAGCACGGTGGGCGCGCCGAAAACTTGGGTCACTTTATCGTGCGCCTTGCCGAGCGAGGCGCGATCGAGCGCGTCGGCGGAAAAATACTCGGCCATGCCACCCGCTCTGTTGATGGCATCGGCACGTTCCTGGCCACGGGCCGAATTGCGGCCGAGCACGGCCACCTTGGCGCCGGCGGCGGCGAGGCCGTCAGCCAAGGCTCCACCGAGCACACCCGTGGCACCGATGATGACGGCAATTTCCGAGGAGAGATCAAAGAGTTTCGACATAAATGGATTTCGCCAGCACAGAGGAAAGACGGCGACTTGGCAAGAGCGCTTGGCAGGAGTATGCTACGCCATGCACCCCCGGATCTACATGTGGCTCAGGGAAGCAGTTGTCACCTCGGCGATTTTGATCTTCCTCCGCGCCTCAGCGGGCTGACTGGCACTACCGACTGATTGATTAACATTACCGGGTTCAGTGAACCCGGCGACAACGCTTAGTGCCAGAGCGCCACGATGAGGAACCAGCCGACCATCGTCACCCCGATGGCGGCATTGGCGATGATCCCGGCGGTGGTACCGAGGACGGTGCCCCAGGTGGATTTGCCGGCGAGCACCAATTTCTGGCCGGCGAGAAGTTCCCCAATCAACACGCCGAGGACCGGCCCGAGAATCAGCCCCAACGGGAAAAAGAACATGCCAATGATCGTGCCCACCAGGCCACCCAGCGCTCCCCAGCGGGTGGCGCCGAACTTCTTCGCGCCGATCGAACCGCTGGTAATGTCGAGCACGTGGGAGACGATCGTGAGAATTAGCAAGCCGCCCAACGTCCACCAACCGACGCTGTGTTCCTCGCCCATGGCGACGCGGTGGATGACGGCGGCGGCGAAGATAATCGTGGTGCCCGGCAGCAAGGGAATGACCGTTCCGATGAGGCCGACAACGAAGAGGATGAGGGTGAGCGACCACCAAAGTGCGGGCATGAGAAAAGCAGATTACTTGTCGAAGCGATGATTGGTGGCTTGCGGCCAAAGGCCGCCTGCTCACTAATAGCAGGGTGCGCACGGTGTGCGCGCTGAATCCAACCACAAAACCAACCCTTCATCCAATTCCCATGGCCCTCTCCGTCGGCTCCAAAGCCCCTGACTTCACTCTCAAATCCAAAGGCGCGGAAGGTCTGCGCGACATCGCGCTCGGCGCCAATCTCGGCAAGAAGAACACCGTCCTCCTGTTCTTCCCCCTCGCTTTCACCAGCGTCTGCACGCAGGAGATGTGCGACGTGACCGCTGGGCTCGGCTCCTACGAAGGCCTGAACGCCGAAGTCATCGCGGTGAGCGTGGACAGCCCTTTCGCGCAGGAAGCGTGGGCCAAGAAGGAGAACATCACCATCACCGTGGCGAGCGACTTGAACAAGACGACCGCGAAAAATTACGAGGTGTTGCTCGACGACCTGATCGGTCTCGGCAGCGTGTCGGCCCGGGCCGCATTCGTTATCGATAAGGCCGGCGTCATCCAATACGCCGAGCAGACGCCGACGCCGAAGGATCTGCCCAATTTCGAGGCGATCAAGGCGAAGCTCGCCAGCCTGAGCTGACGAGTGGCGAAGCGCTGGAGGCGCTCTAGCTAGGCAATCGGCCCTCTCCGACCTCCGATGAAGGAGATCAGGAAGAGAACCAGGAAAACGACAAAGAGGACTTTGGCGATGTAGGCTGCTGTACCTGCGATGAAGCCGAATCCGAGGACACCGGCAATCAGCGCAACAACGAGGAAAACTAAGGCGTAGTGAAGCATAGGAGTGGTCTTTCTATGCCCATGGTTCGCGGGTGCCTCGGTGGGTGGGTGTATGGAGCAGGAGCCAACATCGAACATCCAACGTCCAACACCCAACATCCAGTGACGCAAGCGCGGTTGGGAGGCCGGTTCTTCGATTGAATGTTCGATGTTGGGTGTTGGGTGTTCTGCCTTCCTCCCAGCCTTGCCGTGCAGGGGATTTTGGTGAAAGAAATGGGCGGTTTCGCCGTATTTGGTAGCGACCGCCCATGAGTCACCAATCCGCCACACCCACCGTCGAGCGCCCGCGCGAAGCGCTGCCTTCGCGCCGGGCGGCGCTGCTCTTTGGGCTGAAGGCGGCGTGCTTTCAACTCCAGCGGGGCTGGCGCGATCTGACCGGTGATGGGCCAGCGCGGCATCCCAAGGGGGAAAAGCTCGCGCAAACACCGATCGTGGGCACTCAATCCAGCGATATCTGGTTTGAGACCAATGTCGCCTCGGAGAAGCGGCTGCAATTTGGCAAGGTGCAGAATCTTCGCGTCTCGGCGGCGCTCATGCGGGACACGGAGGTGCCCGCGAATACGGTGTGGAGTAACTGGGCCGCACGACGGCGGGAAAGGGATTTGCGGTCGGTCGTGAGTTGCGCGAGGGCTGTCTCATTCCCACGCTCGGTGGCGGACTGTGCCAGCTTTCCGGCGCCATTTACAATGCCGCGCTGGAAGCGGGGCTGGAGATCGTGGAGCGCCATGCGCACAGCCATCCGGGCGTGGGCAACCTGGCGGCGGTGGGGCGCGATGCCACGGTCTTTTGGAACTATGTGGACCTGCGGTTGCGGGCACCGTTTCCGTGGCGGATGGAGGTGGAACTCAGCAGCACGCGGCTCACCGTGCGCATTCGCAGTTTGAAGACCGTCGTCGCGCGGCCCGCGGCGACCCGGGGCGGGCGGGCGCTCCTGACCACAGCGCCGCAGCCGGGCAGTTGCGCCAGTTGCGGGATCTCCGCGTGCTTCCGCCATCTCAAGCCCGACACGGATGAAAACCCCGGCCGGAGCGCGTGGCTGGTGGACGAGTGGTGGCCGGAATGGGCGGCGCACCTTGCGCAACTGGGGTCGCCCGCCGATCTTTTACTGCGCCCGCTCGATGGCGACCGCTGGCACAAGTCCAACTATGCTTGGGACGCCGCGACCTTCCGGCAGGTCCGCAGTGCGACCTTGCTCACGCTGCGGCGCGCCTGGTCCACGCGGCGGTTGCGCGAACAAGGCGCGGAACGGCAGCGGGCGCTGCTGGCGTGGGATGAACGTCTCGCGCGGCATTACGCCCGGCAGTTGCACCCGGAGCATACGCACCTCGTGGTCGCGCAGAATCTCCTGCCGTTTTTGTGGCGGGACGGTGTGCTCGGGGGCCGCACGTTCGATGTCCTGATGGTTCGCCTGCCGATGCACGCCTTGCAGGCGCAACTCGACGAGGCGGCGCGCCTGCATCCGGAATCCACCACGTGTGCTGATTTCCGCGCACCGGCCTGGATGGCGGATGCCGAGGCGCAAGGTCTGACTGCCGCGGACCATTGGATCACGCCGCATCAAGGCATTGCCGCTCTTGCCGGTCAGCGCGCGATTTCGCTGCCGTGGAAAATGCCCGTCGCATCCGGCGCGGCGGGTGAGGGTGGCAAGCGGGTGGTGTTCCCTGCTTCGACGCTGGGCCGCAAAGGAGCCTACGAATTGCGTGAGGCCGCACGGGCTCTGGATGTCGAGTTGGTGTGTCTGGGCCCGATCATCGAGCGCGCTGATTTCTGGCAGGGCATCCAGCTTGGCGCAGCCGCGGCGTCTTGGCTCGACGGTGCGGCGGCCGTCGTACTGCCTGCATTTGTCGAGCATCGCCCTCGACGTCTCTTCGCCGCACTGGCGGCGGGAGTGCCGGTCATTGCCACGCCGCAATGCGGCTTGGGTAAATTGACGGGCGTGACCGAAGTGCCGGCGGGCGATGCTGCCGCACTCACCGCGGCGTTGCGCGCGGTCCTCGAAGAAGGGAAGCTACTGCGCGTTTGACGGCGCGGGTTTCTTCTCGAAGATCGCCGCGAGAATGAAGAGCCCGGTGGCGATACAGATGCAGCTATCGGCGACGTTGAACGCGGGCCACGGATCGGCGAAGCGCACGTGCAAATTAAATAGCAGAAAATCGACAACGTGGCCGTGAGCGAACCGGTCGGTGAGGTTGCCGAGAATGCCAGCGCAGAGCAGGCCGACAGCCCAGCGCGAAGGCAGATCCTTGAACGCACCGCGCAAGTAGAAGAAGACCAGCGCGACGAGCGCCACCATGGAGAGCACGATGAAAAACGTATTCCGCCCGGTGAAGGCGCTGAAGGCCGCGCCGGTGTTCGAATAGTAAACGAGGTCGAAGAAATCCGGGATCACGGTGCGCTGCTCGTGCAGTTCGAGGTGGCGGACGATCCACCCTTTCGTCGCCTGGTCGAGCGCGTAGAGCGGCAGCGCGATGGAGGCGAGGAATTTCACGAGGCGGCGGAGACGACATCCGCGCAGCGTTCGCACAACTCGGCGTGCGCGGGATTGATGCCGACGTCCTTGCGGTGGCGCCAGCAGCGCGCGCACTTCTGGCGCGTGGTGCGGATCACGCGGGCGCTGGTTTCCGGGCCGGCGGCGAGGGTGAGATCGCTGAGGATGAACAGCTCCTCGAGTTCGGTTTCGCGGCCGGTGAGTTGCTCGTAAAGTCCGGCGTCGGCGATTTGCAGGGTGACGGCGCCTTCGAGGGCGTTCCCGATGGTTTTCTCCGCGCGGGCGGCTTCCACGGCCTGGCCGATCTTGCCGCGCAGGTTCAGCAGTTGCTCGACTTGCGTCTCGGTTGCCGGATCGCGCAGCACGGCGTCGGGCTCGGGAAAGAGCTCCAAGTGCACCGAGGTCTGGTGATTGGCAAAGCCCCAGGCTTCGTCGGCGGTGAAGGCGAGGATCGGGGCGAGGAGACGCGCGAGGGCATCGAGCACGCGGACCATCACGGTCTGCGTGACGCGGCGGCGCGGGCTGTGGGCGGCGTCGCAGTAGAGGCGGTCCTTGGTGATGTCGACATAGAGCGCGCTGATGTCCACGGTCACAAATTGGTTCAAGGCTTGGAAGACTTTGCGGAAGTCATAGGCGGCATAGGCGGCGCGGCAGGTCTCGATGGTTTCCTGCAAGCGCGAAAGCACCCAACGGTCGATGAGGGTGCCGCGGATCGCTTCGCCGGCAAGGCCATGCGACCACGCCGCGACACCACCGGTCTCGCCGAGCGGACGGAACTCGACCGCGTGCTGCGCGGGATCGAAATCATCGAGATTCGCGAGCAGGATGCGCAGGATATTGCGGAAGCTGCGATAGGACTCCGCGAGGCCCTTGAAGCTCTCCTCAGAGAAGGGTACTTCGTTTTGGTAGTCCACGCTCGCGGCCCAGAGGCGCACGATATCAGCACCGTACTTGCCGACGAAATGCTCGGCGTTCATGGGCTTCGCATAGGTCCCCTGCTCCGACTTCGACACTTTCTTGCGCGTGTCTTTGTCGACCACGAAGCCGTGGGTGATGACGGTCTTGTAAGGTGCCTTCCCGTAAAGGGCGATGCTCGTCATGAGGGACGATTGAAACCAGCCGCGATGCTGATCGGTGGCCTCGAGATAAACGTCGGCGACGGGTGTGCCGCCGAGTTCCGGGCGCTTCGCGGTGACAGCCGTGTGGGAAACGCCGGAATCGATCCAGACGTCGAGCGTGTCGTTGCGGCGCGTGGTGCCTGCCGGCAGACCGAGCATCTGCGCCCACTCCACGTCATTTTTCTCGAACCACAAATTCGTGCCGTGCTGCTCGACGAGATCGGCGACTTTGCGGGCGTTGTCGGCGCTGAGGATGGGCTGGCCGCTCGGATCGTAGAAGACCGGCAGCGGCACGCCCCAGGTGCGCTGGCGCGAGATGCACCAATCGGGGCGCGATTCCACCGTGCCGTAGATACGATTGCGACCCCAGTGCGGGAGCCACGTGACCCCATCGATGGCCGCGAGGGCGTCGGCGCGGATGGCGTCGATGCGGATGAAGAACTGCTCGACAGCGCGGAAGACGATGGGCGTCTTCGAGCGCCAGCAATGAGGATAGCTGTGCGGATAAGCGTGCTCGGCGAGCAGCGTCTTGTTTTCGCGCAAGTAGGCGACGACGTCTTTGTTCGCGTCGAAAACATACTTGCCCGTCCACGCAGGCATGCCGGCCTCTTCGGTCAGCTTGCCCGCGTCGTCGACGGGAGAGAGGATCGGCAGGCCGTGTTGCTTGCCGGCGATGTAATCGTCCGCGCCGTGGCCGGGCGCGACGTGCACCTGGCCGGTGCCGGTGTCCATGGTCACAAAATCCGCGGTGATGACACGCGACTTCCGGTCGAGGAAAGGATGCTGCGCCTCCAGCCCGGCCAGTTGCTCGCCGGTGACGCTGGCGACTTCACCATAGACCTGCAATTCCGTCGCCTTGACGAAAGCGTCGAGCAAAGGACGCGCGACGAAGAAATCCTCGGCCCAGCCGTCACGCCCGAGCGTGGCGAGCACGTATTCCTGTTTCGGCGAAACGGCGATAGCGACATTGGCGGGCAGCGTCCATGGCGTGGTCGTCCAGATGACCATGTTGGCCTTGCCGGCGAGTTCGCCGGTGACGATCGGGAATTTGACGTAGATCGCGGGATCCGTGCGGTCGGCGTATTCCACCTCGGCTTCGGCGAGCGCGGTCTGTGCGCCGGTGCTCCAATAGACGGGTTTCTTCGACTGATAGACGAGGCCCTTCTCGACGAACTTGGCGAAGGCGCGGATGATCTCGGCTTCGTAGCCGGGCGCGAGGGTGAGATAGGGATCGGCCCACTCGCCGAAGACACCGAGGCGTTTGAATTGCCCGCGCTGCACGTCGATGAATTTGCGCGCGTATTCCTCGCTCTTGCGGCGCACTTCGACCGGAGATAGACCGCGTGATTCCTTCACGACCTTGAACTCGATCGGCAGCCCGTGGCAGTCCCAGCCCGGGATGAACGGCGAGCGGAAGCCGGCCATGGTCTTCGACTTTACGATCAAGTCCTTGAGCACCTTGTTCAGCGCGGTGCCCATGTGGACGTCACCGTTGGCGAAGGGTGGGCCATCGTGCAGGACGAAGAGCGGCGCGTCTTTCCGGGCTTCCTGGATCTGGGCGTAAAGCCCCTGCTCTTCCCAAATCTTCAGCCGCCCCGGCTCGCGAGTGACGAGGTCCGCCTTCATCGGAAAATCCGTCTTGGGAAGGTGAAGAGTATCTTTGTAGTTCATTGCGGCTTTTAAAAAGGGCGGCGAGCCTACGCGCGGGCGACGCGGCGGTCAATGGGGGTGCATAGCCTCTTGACGAGAACGCGGAATTCCCAGAGGCGATGGGGTTTCCAGGCCGATTTCGTGGGAATTCGGCGCAAATCCGGTTGTTTTCGGGGTCAAAGTGGGGTTGTTTCTGTGGAACAATTATTTGTTTTCATGGAACAAGTCCCACACGAGCCGAATCCCTTTATATCCGTCGATTGCACCGTCGTCGTGGACGCGGTGATCGCGGATGTATTCGAGCGCTGGTGCCGGGTGGAAGAATATCCGTCGTTCATGGAAGGCGTGCGGGAGATTCGCTGGCTGGATGACAAAAAATTCAGCCTGAAGTCGGAAAATGACGGGCAGTTTTATCTTTCGCTGTGTGAACTGACCCTGCGCATCCCGGAACGCCGGATGGCGTGGCGCACGCTGGAAGGGCCGGATTGCTCGGGCGTGGCCTGCTTTCAGAACGCGGGCGGCGGGCGCACGGAGGTGACCCTGAAGATGCGCTACAACCCGGAAACGGGCTGGCACAATCGCGTGCAGGTGGAACAGCGGCTGAAGCGGAACATGAATCGCTTCAAGGCGCTGGTGGAAGCAGCGAAGTCGGTGAAGGCGAATTGTCGCGCAACATTTGCGTCGGAGCGAGGCGTGGGGCAGAGTCGCCGCCCGCATGAGCGCTATCGAGACCAAGGAACTGACAAAAGTCTATCGCACCTACAAAAAGGCGCCGGGGCTCTGGGGCGCGGTGAAGGGGCTCGGGAAGCGCGAATATGCGGAGGTGCGGGCCGCGGACGGGATCACGTTTTCCATTGAAGAGGGTGAATTTGTCGGCTTCCTCGGGCCGAATGGCGCGGGCAAGACGACGGTGTTGAAGA